>NZ_JBFSVK010000024.1:0-94901 GCF_041467855.1 Vibrio sp. 10N.247.311.51
TGGTGACCTACTGATTACAAGTCAGTTGCTCTACCTACTGAGCTAAGTCGGCACACTAAATTCTTTATGCTTTTGTTCGTGTTGCTACTCCCTGTTAAAGAGTGTTGACACCAACAAATCAAATTGTGGTGCCCGGAGGCGGAATCGAACCACCGACACGAGGATTTTCAATCCTCTGCTCTACCGACTGAGCTATCCGGGCAACGGAGCGCTATTAAACGGATTTTCTTCATAACCGTCAACACCTTTTTTGAAAATAATTAAAAAAAACGTTCGTTAGTTGTTTTTTTATTCAAAAGTGAGGCTTACGTTTTACCTTGGTTAAAATCTTTCTTGAATTTTGTTACTTTTTCTAAGTATCGGCGCGACTCTTTGTTTGGGTGCTTTTTAGTAAGTGCCCAGTATGCTTGGCTAGGTTGCAGCGAGTTTAGGTCTCGCATTGCTCGTTTTCTATCCTTACTGAAGGTATTGAGTACGCCACCCGTGCCGCCGTTGTATGCTGAAATCATGCTGTACTCGAGCGTTGTCGGGTGTTTTACATCTTTCAAATAACGATTTTTGAGTATGTAAAAGTATGCGGTGCCAGCATCAATGTTGTTTTCTGGATTGAATAAATACTCGGGGCTGGGCTCTCCAGGCTTGTTCTTTACTAGCTTAAACACATCTCGACCTGCGGTTTTAGGCACCACCTGCATAAGACCGTATGCATTCGCCCAACTCACCGCGTAGGGGTTGAAACTACTCTCTGTTTTGATAATCGCGTAGATCAAGTCTTCAGGAATGTCGTAACGCTGAGATGCTCGTCGAACGATATCGGCGTATTGATAACTACGCTGACTGGCGTGATCGGCCACCATTGGGATCTCAACGTAATAGGCTTTTTTAAAGTCGACTTCTTTGGTTTTTAGGTTATTAGCGATCAGGTAATCAGCGAACTGGTTAGCGCGCCAAGACCATTGGATAGGCTTTTTTTCTTGGTCTACAACTTGGTTGTAGAGGAAAGGCCTGCCTTCTAATTTGATGCTTTTGGAAGAGAATAGGTCGACATGCGCTGGATCATCTGGCGTCAAAAGCGTTGTCATGATTGCGTTTTTGAGGTGTTTTTTAGGTTCAGTCGAGGAGACCGTTTCTACCGTTATGAGGCCTTCGCTAAAGTTTACTTCTGAACGGCTCAGGTAATTATCTATGTATTTCACATAGTTACTCTTACCTGCCATTTTTACTTCACTACTGCCCCAGCGTTTTTGGATATTGCCAGAAAAGCTATTAATCAAAGCATCTAGTGCTCCGGTGTCTTTTTCAAACTGACCAGGTAGCTCTGCCAAGTTGCTTACGAATCGGTTGGTCGGTTCGTAATTAACATCATAAATGCTTTCGACAAATTCACGGCTGCAGCCCGTTAATAACATGGCTGTTAGGAAGTAACTTAGCTTTTTCATAGTTCCTCATACAAAAATGACATCGCAGCGTTAACCATGATGTCATTAAAATTTGCTTTAATAAATGTCTTATTCGCTTGGTGGAGTATAGCCATCAATTACGACATCTTTACCTTCGAAAAGGAAGTTAACCATCTCAGTTTCAAGAAGTTTACGATGCTCAGGATCCATCATGTTTAGCTTCTTTTCATTGATAAGCATAGTTTGCTTACTTTGCCATTGTCCCCAAGCTTCTTTAGACACGTTGTCAAAGATACGCTTACCTAAGTCACCTGGGTAAAGTTGAAAATCTAGGCCTTCAGCATCTTTTTGAAGGCGAGCACAAAATACAGTGCGGCTCATAGTGGTTCCTCTTATCGCGTTCGTTGATTCAAACGTCGTCGTTCAGTTCAAAGGGTAGGCTCTCAATAAGCTGCTTTACAGGAGCGGCTAGGCCAATTTCTTCCGGTTTTGATAAGTTATACCAGAGACCTTTAGTCCCTTCCATTATCAAATCTGGTTGTTTATCTAATTTCACTAATACTGGCGTGATATCTAAGTGGTAGTGACTGAAAGTGTGTCTAAACGCAATCATGGTCTTGATCGAATTGGTTTGAGTGTCTTTGATCGAGCGAAGATCTAGTTGATGTTCGATCTCTGCGTTTTCATTTTGAGGGAAACAAAACAACCCGCCCCAGATACCAGATTGAGGGCGCTGTTCGAGCCATACTTGGTTATCGTGATACAGAATCACAAACCATGTTTCTTTTACTGGCTTTTCTTTCTTGGGCTTTTTGCCTGGGAAGTCGAGCTGTCTATCGAGCTTCTTGGCCTCACACATGCTTTCAATCGGGCACAAGGTGCACTTAGGCTTGCTACGGGTACAAACCATCGCACCCATGTCCATCATTGCTTGATTGTACTTATCGACATCTTTGTTCGGAGTATGAGCTTCGGCATGTTCCCATAGCTGGTTCTCGACTTTCTTTTGCCCCGGCCAACCTTCAACGGCAAAACTTCTCGCTAGCGTTCGTTTTACATTGCCATCAAGAATCGCATGAGGAAGCTTATGAACCGATGATAAGACGGCTGCTGCTGTTGAGCGACCAATCCCCGGTAGCGCGTTCATCTCTTCGATAGACAGCGGAAATTCACCACCATATTGCTCAGCAACGATCTTGGCTGCTTTATGTAGATTGCGAGCTCGTGCGTAATAACCAAGCCCTGTCCATAAGTGGAGGACCTCATCTTGTTCGGCGTTCGCTAGGTCGATAACCGTTGGAAAGCGTTCTAAGAAGCGTTGGTAGTATGGAATCACCGTAGCAACCTGAGTCTGCTGAAGCATGATTTCAGATAGCCAAACGGTGTAGGCGGTTTTGTTTTGTTGCCAAGGCAATTCTTTACGCCCGTAGGCGTCATACCACTTTAATATGGCGGTTGCGAAAGGAGTCACGACATGCTCTATGCTTTGCTATTATTAGAAGCGAAATTGCACCACACTTAACGTTGGATGTAAAACAGACAAATTGTGTGGGAATTTATCCACGGAAAGACTTGCACCGGAGGCAATTCTTTGGATAATCCCCGCTTTGATTAATCAATGTGCAGGCAAAAATCAATGAGTGAAGTGACCACTAACGAATATACTGAAGACGGCAAACTGGTTCGTAAGATCCGTAGTTTTGTTCGCCGCGAAGGCCGCTTAACAAAAGGCCAAGAGAACGCGATGAATGAATGTTGGCCAACAATGGGTATCGACTACAACCCAGAGCTTCTTAACTGGAAAGAAGTATTTGGCAACGATAACCCGGTTGTACTAGAGATTGGCTTCGGTATGGGTGCATCACTGGTTGAAATGGCAAAGAACGCACCTGAGAAAAACTTCTTAGGTATTGAAGTTCATAGCCCAGGTGTTGGTGCGTGTTTAGGTACCGCTCGCGATGCTGGTGTAACTAACCTGCGTGTAATGTGTCACGATGCAGTAGAAGTATTCGAACACATGATTCCAGATAGCAGCCTGCATACACTGCAACTGTTCTTCCCTGACCCATGGCACAAAGCTCGCCACCATAAACGTCGTATCGTTAAGGCTGAGTTTGCAGAGATGGTTCGCGGTAAGCTTCAACTTGATACTGGTATTTTCCACATGGCAACAGACTGGGAAAACTACGCAGAACATATGATTGAAGTGATGAACGTAGCTCCAGGCTTCGAGAACATCGCTGAAGATGGTGATTACATCCCTCGTCCGGATGAGCGCCCGCTAACTAAGTTTGAAGCTCGTGGCCACCGTTTAGGTCATGGTGTTTGGGACATTAAGTTCAAGCGTACTAAGTAACTCCGAATCAAATTAAGTGAAGGGCAATCCGACTTAGGATTTAACCCCTACACTTTATGGGATTGATTAAAGCCAACATTATTGTAATGTTGGCTTTTTTGTCCTTAGGCTTTTATTTCAGTAAAGGCTTAAGGACAGAAAGTAATACCAATCACAGTAAGTAAGTGATCAGAAATAGCGTAGGAAAAAGGCTTGAGAACAAGGCAGCATTTTTCGATAAGTAGTTACTCTACAATCAAAAATTCTAACGCAGTTATCGAGCATTTTAACAAGCTAGAGTGAGCAGTTATTTACTACGATTGGTATATGTTACACCCCTACAAAAATAACAATATAGAAGTAAGCGCACATGAAACCAACTCAAGCTATTTTGGCCGAGATCTTAGACGAAGTTCGTCCTTTAATTGGACAGGGAAAGGTCGCTGATTATATCCCTGCACTGGCTCGCGTATCGAACCAGAAACTGGCGATCGCGGTATACACCAATGAAGGTGAGGTGATTAAAGCCGGTGATGCTGAAGAAGCATTTTCTGTGCAATCTATCTCTAAAGCCTTGAGCCTTACGTTAGCTATGGTGCTATACAAGCCTGAAGAGATTTGGCAACGTGTTGGCAAAGAGCCTTCTGGTCAAGCCTTTAACTCGATGATTCAGCTTGAGATGGAGCAGGGGATTCCCCGTAACCCGTTTATCAACGCGGGGGCTATTGTCGTCGCGGATCTATTACAAAGCCGCCTGTCAGCACCGAGACATCGCTTGTTGGAGTTTGTGCGCCAGTTGTCGGGCGACACTCATATCGTGTATGACAAGATAGTAGCGGCGTCAGAAATGATGCACAGCGACCGTAATGCGGCTATCGCTTACTTGATGCGTTCATTTGGTAACTTTGAAAATGATGTTATCCCTGTTCTGAATAACTATTTTCATGCCTGTGCGCTTAAAATGACGTGTGTTGATTTGGCAAAAACCTTTAGCTACTTGGCAAACAAAGGCATGTCGGTTCAAACCAAGAAAGAGATCATCACGCCAGTTCAAACCAAGCAGTTGAATGCTTTGCTTGCCACATGTGGTTTGTATGATGGTGCGGGGGAGTTTGCCTACCGTGTTGGTATGCCTGGAAAATCGGGCGTTGGTGGCGGTATTATTGCTATCGTTCCTGGTGAAATGACGATTGCCGTGTGGTCTCCAGAGCTTGATCTTTCTGGTAACTCTTTAGCGGGCACTAAAGCACTAGAGCTGCTTTCAGAGCGTATCGGTCGTTCTATTTTCTAAGAGAAAGGTGTGAGATTCGAGCACGGACTTCGTCCTATAGAACGCTTCGCCCGAGAGGGGGGGGGCTATAAAACAAAAAGGGTTGACCCTAAAGCCAACCCTTCCGCAATGCTTCTCGAATCTCTAACTATTCGTCTTCTTCTGCCATAAAGGCTTCCAGCAAATCGTTGAGGAATAGCTTCCCTTTTTCAGTGATCTGCCAGTGAGTGTTGGTTTCATTCAAGTAGCCTAGCTCTTTTGCCCATTCAATCGTTTCTTGAATCGAGTCGAAGCCAAGCCCAGTCGTATCGATGAAATCTTGCTTTGGACATGCTTCCATTAACCTAAAGCGGTTCATGAAGAACTCAAAAGGGCGATCTTCATTCGGCACTTCAAACTCGTCTGATAGATAAGGTTTCACCATGTTCTGGTATGCCGCTAGGTAGCCTCTAGGATGCTTAACCTTAGTGGTGCGAACAATGCGTCCATCTGCAAAGCTCAGCTTGCCATGAGAGCCACAGCCAATACCTAAGTAATCACCAAAGCGCCAGTAGTTGAGGTTATGTTGGCACTGATATCCCGGCTTGCTGTAGCCTGAGATTTCGTACTGTACATACCCTGCGTCTGCGAGCTTCTTATGGCCTAGGTCGAAGATATCCCAAAGGTCATCATCGTCAGGTAGCTTTGGCGTTTTGTAATAGAACATGGTGTTAGGTTCTATTGTTAGCTGATACCAAGATAAGTGCGGAGGATCGAGTTCGATCGCTTTGTCTAAATCAGCCAACGCTTGATCAATACTCTGATCGGGTAAGCCGTGCATTAAGTCTAAGTTGAAACTATTCAATCCAATCTTATGTGCTAAGTGAGCTGCGTTGACCGCTTCATCTTGACCATGAATACGCCCAAGCCTTTCCAGTTTCTCTTGCTCAAAACTTTGCACACCCACCGAGATTCGACTCACCCCTGCCTTTTGGTAACCCGCAAAACGCTCAGCTTCGATAGTTCCCGGGTTAGCTTCCATGGTGATTTCTATTTCAGGTTTGAACGGGATGCGCTGTTCAATACCTTCTAACAATCTACCAATTCCTTCAGGAGAAAACAGGCTTGGGGTACCGCCACCAATAAAGATCGAATGCAGTGGGCGAGGTGCGCCATTGAGCTGATATTTCTCAATGTCTGTATCGAGATCCTCAAGCAGTGCATTTATGTACTCTTTTTCAGGGATCTCGGCTTTCAGAGCGTGAGAGTTAAAATCACAATACGGACACTTTTGTACACACCATGGGATGTGTACATAGAGGCTAAGTGCGGGTGGTATTAGCGCTGCGTCGTGCATTACAGAGCTTGCTCCTTGAGAGTCTTAAATAATGACGCGAGGGCTTTACCACGGTGTGACAGTTGCTTCTTACGTGACGATTCAAGCTCTGCTGAGGCGCAGTTATCTTCTGGTACAAAGAACACAGGATCGTAGCCAAAGCCATTCTCACCGTGTTCTTCAGTAAGAATACGACCTTCCCATTTACCGTGACACACTAGAGGTGTTGGGTCATTCTCGTGACGCATTAGCACCAACACACAGTGGAAACGCGCAGTACGCTTTTCAGTTTCGACACCTTGCATCGCGTTTAGCAATTTTTCGATGTTCTGCTTATCGGTTGCCCCTTCACCTGAGTAACGCGCAGAGTAGATGCCCGGAGCACCATTTAAGTAATCAACTTCTAAACCTGAGTCGTCAGCAATGGCTGGCAGCCCTGTTTCTTTCGCTGCATGGCGAGCTTTGATGATGGCATTTTCAATGAAAGTCGTTCCTGTTTCAGCGACTTCTGAAACGTTAAATTCACTTTGCGCGACAACGTCAAAACCAAACTCAGACAGAATATCTGCCATCTCGCGAACTTTACCTTGGTTGCCTGTTGCTAAAACAATCTTACTCATGGGAATGTAGCTCTAAATAAGTTAATAAATGAAAAGTAAGGTTTGAGCTTACTCTTCTATATAGAATTTTTGCGTGAAACGCAGTGGACCAGTGCCTTTTAGGCCTGCGTTCACATCGATGTCGAAGGTGATGTTTTCTTCGTGAGTTACGGGGAACTCAGCAAGGTAATAAATCGCATCGCCTTCTTTGATTTCTCGAAACTTCAAAGTACGGGTGTTTCCAACGAGGTTCTTCGCTGTTCCCGTAATTTTAGCCGTTGTCGCAGGCTTGCCTAGAGAAGCCTTGTCTAACACGCTGATGTTGAGGATTGCTGAGTATCCATTTCGCTTAAGTTTGTATTGTTTAGCGACTTGCGAAGTTAAGAACGTGGAATTAAAAGCCGAGTAATGAACCTCGACATCCTTAATGTTCTTAAATTGCCCTGCTGAGCTTGGTAAGGCAACAAGAGCGGTGAGTAGTGCTGTTATCCATAAACGCATAATGACTCCAATAAATAGCAAAAAGCCATCATAGGATGGCTTTGACTTCAGTTGGGATTTGGCTTGGCGAGCATATTCGAACTTGCTTGTGCCTACCGAGCTCTCCCTTTTCTATCTTAATTTGCCCTTTTGCGACCTTAAACTGTTTCGCAAGGTATTTCGCTAAATGGGCATTGGCTTTGCCATCTACCGGTGGTGCAGTAATGGCAATTTTCAGTTCCTCACCGTGCAAGCCGACAATTTTGTCTCGGCTTGCTTTGGGTTGGATATAGAGCCTAAGAAGAATATCGTCTTCCTCGGCCCAAACCGCTTTTGGCATCGTCAAAGTACCTGATGTTTGTACTTGAATTATAGCTGATACCAAATAGGACCAATCATGTCGCCCATTAGGAAGTTCGCAAATTGCAGAACAATGAACAGAACCAGTACGCTTAGGTCGAAACCACCCATGTCCGGAAGGATACGGCGGATAGGTACTAGCATTGGTTCAGTCAGTTGATGGAACACGTACTCTATTGGGCTGCGACCTTGGCTTACCCAGCTTAGGATTGCACGGATAAGTAGAACCCAGAAGATCAAACCACCAGCCGCTTTGAGCAGAGACAGTGCACCAAAGATTAGGAAGCTAATATCGAAAACGGCAGCGCCGCCAGAGATAATCAGGTTTAGAGCAACGAACTTAAGTACACACAGCACATAAGCGAAAACAACGGTCGCCAGATCAAGGCTGCCGATTGATGGAATAACTCGGCGTAGTGGGGCAACAACCGGTTGTGTCGCTTTTACGATGAATTGTGAGAATGGGTTGTAGAAATCTGCACGTGATGCTTGTAGCCAGATACGCAAGATCACAACCATGATGTAAAGATCAAAAACGGTCGAGATCAGAAAGCTCATCGAGTTCATATTGTTTCCTTTTTCGGATTTACTTGCCGCTTAGATATAACCAGAGCGGCAAAATGCTTAAAACAGTTTTTCCATATCTTCAGCTCGAGCAACCGCCGCTTGCATGGCTTTTGCTACGATGTCTGATAGTTGATGTTCGTTAAACGTGCGCAGTGCTTCTGCGGTCGTGCCGCCTTTTGATGTCACTTGTTCACGCAGTGTTGATAATTCAGTATCTGGGTTTGCTACGACCATCTCTGCCGCGCCTAATGCAGACTGTTGCACTAGCTTACGAGCGGTTTCTTGATCAAAACCTTGGTTGATTGCTTCAGCTTGCATCGCTTCCATAAACAGGAAGAAGTAAGCCGGAGCGCTACCCGCCGCCGCAATGATATTGTTGATTCCAGACTCTTGTTCAACCCAGCTTACTTCACCAACAGCTTGCATCAGCTGAGAAGCAAAGTCTTTATCATCTTGGCTAACGGTTGAATCGGCATAAAGACCACTCATTCCTTTACCAAGCAGTGATGGCGTGTTTGGCATCACACGAACAAGGTTCAGCTGGCAGTTTAACATCTCATTGAGTCGATTCGCATTAATACCCGCGGCAATTGAGATAACCAGTTTGTTGCTGAAGTCGATATCTTGTAAGGGTTTACATACATCAGCCATCATTTGTGGCTTCACGGATAACACCACAACGTCTGCTTGCTCTGCTGCTGCAATATTATCGCTGGTGGTATTGATGCCGTATTCTTGTTCTAACGGCAGCCTTCTGGTTTCTGAAGGTGCTGTCGCAGTAATCCTTTGCGCTGGGTAACCACTCGCAACTAAGCCCGCTACAATTGAGCGAACCATGTTTCCCGCCCCAATAAAGGCGATGTTCTTATGTTCCATATATAAAATCCTGAGCGTGTCGCTGCGCGGATAAGGCGAAGCGGTATCAATACTTGTACTTGTCGTTACTTACTACGGCTATTTCGCGTAATCACGAGCGCCGAAAATAGCCGTTCCAATACGAACCATTGTGCTACCAGCCTCAACTGCTGCATCCATATCACCACTCATCCCCATCGAAAGGGTATCAATGTCTGAATACTTCGCGGCTAGCTTGTTTTTAAGCTCTGCCAGTTGAGAAAATGCATTAAGCTGAGATTGATAGTCAGATACGTTTGCAGGAATCGACATCAATCCTCTTAAGGTGAGGTTGGGTAGCGATGAAATCAACTCCGCGAGTGCAAAAACTGTCTCTTCTGAGGTTCCAGATTTGGACTCTTCACCACTGGTGTTTACCTGAATCAACACTTGCAAAGGTGGAAGTTCGCTTGGTCGTTGATCATTAAGCCTTTGTGCGATCTTATCGCGATCGACAGAATGCACCCATTGGAAGCTTTCCGCGATTGGGCGGGTTTTATTGGATTGAATTGGACCAATAAAATGCCACTCTAAATTTAGGTTAGAATGTTGTTTTGAGAAGTGTTTTACTTTATCTACACCTTCTTGAACATAGTTTTCACCAAAGGCAACTTGGCCTCCGAGTGCGGCTTCTAGAATCGCATCAATAGGTTTAGTTTTGCTGACGGCTAAAAGTTGCACGGACTCTGGAGCTCGTCCGCACTTTTGCTCAGCACTACGAATCTGTGAGGTGATTTGTTCGATATTTTGTTGAATACTACTCATAGCTGACTTTACTTAAGGGAAAATAAATGGATATCACTGAGTTACTAGATTTTAGTGTAAAGCATAACGCGTCAGATCTACATCTTTCTGCGGGTGTATCTCCAATGGTACGTATAGATGGTGAAGTAAGGAAGCTTGGAATCCCAGCTTTGAGTCATGCTGATGTGCATCGTTTGGTTTTTGAGATCATGAGCGATTCACAACGCGGCGAGTTTGAAGAAAAATTGGAAGTCGACTTCTCTTTTGAATTACCCAATGTTGGTCGCTTCCGTGTTAATGCGTTTAACCAAGCTCGTGGCTGCTCAGCGGTCTTTCGAACTATTCCCGTCGAGATCCCGACTTTAGATCAATTAGGTGCTCCTGAAATATTCGAAAGGATTGCTAACTACGAAAAAGGCTTAGTGCTCGTCACTGGTCCAACTGGCTCAGGTAAATCAACAACTCTTGCGGCGATGGTTGATTACGTAAATCGAAATCACAATAAGCATATTCTGACGATTGAAGACCCGATTGAATTCGTTCACACCAATAATAAATGCCTAGTCAACCAGCGTGAAGTTCACCGTGATACTCATAGCTTTAAAGCGGCACTGCGCAGTGCGTTACGTGAAGACCCAGACGTGATTCTGGTTGGGGAGCTTCGTGACCAAGAGACGATCAGCTTAGCGCTAACCGCAGCAGAAACAGGTCACTTGGTCTTTGGTACTCTGCACACCAGTTCTGCGGCAAAAACTATCGACCGTATTATCGATGTGTTCCCGGGTAGCGACAAAGATATGGTTCGTTCGATGTTGTCTGAATCACTACGCTCGGTGATTGCCCAGAAGCTGCTAAAGCGTGTTGGTGGTGGTCGTGTGGCGTGTCATGAAATCATGATGGCAACACCGGCGATCAGAAACTTGATTCGTGAAGATAAGGTTGCGCAGATGTACTCGATCATTCAAACGGGCGCAGCGCACGGCATGCAGACCATGGAACAAAATGCGAAGCAGCTGATGGCACAAGGCTTGGTTGATTCGGAAGAGGTCGAGAAAAAGATCGAAATTGAAACCTCAATGTTTTAATCAAGGTGGACACAATGGAATTGAATCAAATCCTTGAGGGAATGCTTTCTCAAAAGGCATCGGATCTTTATATCACGGTCGATGCGCCAATCCTGTTTCGTGTGGATGGTGAATTACGCCCCCAAGGAGAGAAGCTGAATGCGGCTCAAGTTGCTCAATTACTTGATGCGATGATGGAACAAGACCGACGTGATGAATATCAGCAAACGCGTGAGGCTAATTTTGCGATTGTGCGTGACTTTGGTCGTTTTCGTGTCAGTGCATTCTTTCAGCGAGAGCTGCCTGGAGCGGTCATTCGACGTATCGAGACTAACATCCCAACCTTTGAGCAACTAAAGCTTCCTGATGTACTACAAGACCTTTCAATCGCTAAGCGCGGACTTGTGCTGGTGGTTGGTTCAACAGGTTCTGGTAAATCGACCTCGATGGCTGCAATGACAGGCTATCGTAACACCAATCGCTCGGGGCATATTTTGACGGTTGAAGATCCGATTGAATTCGTACACGAACATAAAAAGTGCATCGTGACGCAACGTGAGGTTGGGCTCGACACCGAGAGTTACGAAGTTGCACTTAAGAACTCGTTACGCCAAGCACCAGATATGATTTTGATTGGCGAAATCCGGAGCCGTGAAACCATGGAATACGCGATGACCTTTGCTGAAACGGGTCATTTGTGTATGGCAACCTTGCACGCCAATAACGCTAACCAAGCGTTAGAACGTATTCTCCACTTGGTGCCGAAAGAACAGAAAGAGCAGTTCTTGTTTGACTTATCGATGAACTTACGTGGTGTCGTCGCTCAGCAACTCATTCGCGATAAGAATGGCAGCGGGCGTCATGGGGTATTCGAGATTCTGCTGAATAGCCCTCGTGTGTCTGACTTGATTCGTCGTGGTGAACTACACGAACTGAAAGCAACCATGGCTAAATCGAAAGAAATTGGTATGCAGACTTTTGACCAAGCTTTGTATGATTTAGTGATAGCAGGCAAGATCAGTGAAGAGGATGCGTTCCACAGTGCCGATTCTGCTAATGACTTGCGCTTAATGCTCAAAACCAGACGTGGTGATGATGACTACGGAACTGGGGTGTTGGCTGGTGTTAAAATTGATATGGGTTAGAAGCTACAGGCTTTAACGAAGAACGCCTGAGTTTAAAAACTCAGGCGTTTGAAGATACTTAATTATTATTCAGCGAACCGTGTTCTCGACGGCTGTCATCGTAATATTTGTTGCCGCTAGTGAAGCTAGAATTGGTTTTACCATCATTCATATACCCAGCACTGCTAGACCCTGTTGAGCTGCATGCTGAAATGGTTAGAGCGGCGAAGATTGCTAGAAAAATTTTCATGTGAACTCCCACTTACCTATTAATGAATTGCTTCGACATTACGTCGTAATATCATTATAGGATCACAACGGAGTTTAATCTTTGAGCTCTTAATTTTCGTTATGAATATTGTGCTTCAAACCAGCTCTCTAAAATGACGACTGCAGACTGGTTATCAACATTGCCTTTGCTTAGCGCTTTATAACCACCCATTTCAAAAAGGTCGGCTCTTGCTTCTGTGGTCGATAGTCTTTCATCATGTAGTTCAACATCGACACCAAAACGTCCTTTAAGACGGTTAGCGAACTTCTTTGCTCTGGGTGTGATGGTTGCTAAGTCTTTACCATGAAGGTCGGTAGGAAGGCCGACTACAATCAAGTTCGGTTGCCACTCCTTTATTTGCTTTTCGATGTCGTCCCAATTTGGGATACCATCTTTGGCTTTAAAAGCTTTTAGAGGACTTGCGGTGCCCGTGATTTCTTGTCCTATCGCACTGCCGATACTTTTTGTACCGTAGTCAAATGCCATAATTGTTCGTGACATGGGGTTTCCAAATTTATCTGTGTTTGAGAGTGGTTGCTGATTTGAGCTAGGCGTGACCAGCGTCTGCTGAAAGCTGAGCCGCATTTATGCCTAACATCTGTACAGCGACTTTCCAGCGGTCAGAAATCGGTGTATCGAAGATGACCTTCGGATCGGCTTCAACGGTTAACCATGAGTTCTCGGTCAGTTCGGTTTCCAGTTGTCCCGGTTCCCATCCTGCATAACCAAGTGCGACTAGATAATTCATCGGCTCATCTTCTGTGCCCAACACCATCAAGATATCTTTTGAGGTTGTTACCGAGATTTGGTCTGTCATGTTGATGCTGGATTGATAGCTGCCTTTAGGTTTGTGCAAAATAAACCCACGGTCTTCTGCGACCGGCCCACCGTTTAATACCGGCTTATCAAGACTTGCTTGATTGGATTTCGGCTGTTCAGAATCAACCTCAACTTGTTTAAGCATGCTGCCAACAGTGACATCGATAGGGGCGTTGATCATTAAGCCCATCGCACCTTCGTCGTTATGTTCACAAAGGTAAATTACCGAATTTTGAAAGTAGGGGTCTTTCATTCCGGGCATAGCAACCAGAAAGTGGTTCGTTAAATTCATAGAGCCTCCTGCCAGTGTGTTCCCAGTAAAGGAAAAAGAGCGGCGTGAAGCCGCTCATTGATTCTGTGCCGTTTGCGAATAGCTAAGGCTTTCTTTAGTTTAGGCTATTTAGCGTTAACGCGACGCTCGATTGCGTCCATTAATTTACCTGTTACCGAAATATCAAAAGCAGCTTCAATTTCACGGATACAAGTGGGGCTAGTCACGTTGATTTCTGTCAGCTTGTCACCGATAACATCAAGTCCGACAAAGATTAAGCCTTTTTCTTTTAGTGAAGGAGCTACTGCTCGTGCGATAGCCCAGTCTGTTTCACTCAACGGACGAGCTTCCCCTGTACCACCAGCAGCTAGGTTGCCTCGAGTTTCCCCTTTAGCCGGGATACGTGCTAGGCAGTAAGGCATTGGCTCACCGTCAACCACAAGAATACGCTTATCACCATTGCTGATGTCAGGAACAAAAGTCTGTGCCATTGCGTAGTTTTGACCGTGGTTCGTCAATGTTTCAATGATCACTGATACGTTTGGATCGCCTTCCTTCACGCGGAAGATTGACGCACCACCCATACCATCAAGTGGTTTAAGGATCACATCACCGTGCTTCTCACGGAACTCTTTAATCTTTTCCGCTTTACGAGTCACGATGGTTGTCGGTGTTAGTTCTGGGAACCAAGCCGTGAACAACTTCTCGTTACAGTCGCGAAGGCTTTGTGGTTTGTTTACGATCAGTGCGCCGTTCTCTTCAGCACGCTCAAGAATGTAAGTCGCGTAAATGTACTCAGTATCAAATGGAGGATCTTTACGCATTAATACTGCATCTAAATCAGATAGCGCGATTGTCTGTTCTGACTTGAATTCGTACCAACCGTTTGGATCTTCTTTTAATTCTACAACCTTAGTGTCAGCAATGGCTACGCCTTGATCTAAGTGTAGATCATCCATTTCCATGTAATGGATTTCGTAACCACGACGTTGAGCTTCAAGCATCATGGCAAAGCTAGAGTCTTTTTTGATGTTAATGGATGAAATTGGATCCATTACGATGCCAAGTTTGATCATTTTTTTCTCCTAGCCTAGATCGCCAAAACGGACTTGTAAGGCAGTAATTGCGGTTAGAGCTGCTGTCTCAGTACGAAGTACACGTGGGCCGAGTAGCGTCTCTTCAAATTTGTATTGTTCTGTCATGCCGATTTCTTCAGCTGACAAGCCACCTTCAGGACCAATCAATAGGCGCACCTTGCTGATAGGTTCTGGAAGGGTGTTAATTGAGTACTTTGCACGAGGGTGTAGGTTTAGTTTTAGTGCTTCGCTTGGTTCGCTGCACCACTCTTCAAGCTGCATAATTGGGCGAATGACTGGAACCGTATTGCGGCCACACTGTTCACACGCCGCGATAGCAATCTTTTGCCACTGTGCGAGTTTTTTCTCGAAGCGTTTTGTATCAAGCTTAACGCCACAGCGCTCTGAAATTAGAGGGGTAATGGTGTTCACACCAAGCTCAACCGATTTCTGAATCGTGAACTCCATTTTGTCGCCACGTGAAATCACTTGGCCTAAATGTAAGTCTAACGGAGATTCGCTGCTGCGCTCGATGCGTTCAGAAACATTAACGGTGACATTTTTCTTTGATACTTCGGCTATCGTCGCAGGGAATTCAGCGCCACTGCCATCAAATAGAAGAACATCTTGGCCTTCTTTCATGCGAAGGACACGACCAACATGACCCGCGGCATCTTCGCCTAAAGCGAGTGAACCTAACTGATGAATGCGTTCTGGGTGATGGATACGAGGGATTCTCATGCTGGTAAACCTATAAATATGTTCATTTGGGTGTTTTGTCTCTGCCTAACATGGATGCTTTTAGTTGAAAAAACAAGGGTAGAGCAAGAGTTTCAGGGGCAATTCTGAAACTCTTGTTTGAGATAGTAAGGAATGTTGATTGTACGAGCGAGCTTATTTACAAGCAGGGTAAACAAATGGGTTGTGATTACCTTGGATGGCATAGATTCGTTCATCACGAGTACATTCCCACTTGTCGACAGGAAATTGCTTGTTCCACGCCATCATCAGGTTGGTTTGTTGTTTAGATAGCTTGAAACCATATTCTTGGCTCATGTAAAGATAGGTACGCGCGATAGAGCCTTTTGCTCTGTCTGGCGGCATAACTTTACGCTGCTTAAAGTTGACCTGCATTTCACACTGGCCATAGCTCACGCCATCCATGCCATTCCACTGACTGAAATTGTAGTTGGAGCGATCACCGTTAACCTCACCAATGGCCGGAGTTAGGTTGTGAAGATCGGCTTCCATGGATTTGAACACTTTGTCATTGCGAGTGCAGTTCTTGCGCCCACCATCTTGCCAGCACTGACGCTGATGGCCAAATTGCCAAGCTGGAACCACATGTTCCCACTCAATTCGACTCGCTCGCTTTTGTTGTTTTCGGACTTGATAACCACAGCCATCAAGGTCGGGAATGCCTTTCTTTTTGTCCTTCCATGTAATGTCACAGCCGCAATAAAATGAAGTCGGATGGTCGAGATAAATCTTCACCGCTTCTCTTTTTGCTTTGGAAAATGAGCTCGGTGGTGCGGCGAGAACGCTTTGGGTTACCAGTAGGCCAAATACTATTGTTAAGTAAAAAGACACAGGTAGGCCAAATGCTTTGAAGGTGAGTTTTTGCATAGAAAAAGACTGATAAAAGTATGATAAACATCAGTCTAGCACTCAAATGTTAGATCTCTCTATTAGATTTGTTCTACCGAGCACATCAGCTTGTCACTAGCTTAGCTGAGTTCCCGTAAAAGCTAAGGTTTGCTGGCAAAGTTGGCAGCGGTAGGTCGATTGATTCCGAAGTACTTTGTTGTGTCGCCTGATTGATAATGGGTAAGTGGTGCACTCACATCGATATTCAAAAGTTTTCCCTTGAACTGACGCGATTTGAAAGCTGTGAGTTGTTCTGGCTGGCACGTTGAATACTTTTTCCATCACGTATTTCCACTCGTTTCCGTGAGGCCTAACACGCCCGAAAACCTGATGCGTGATCAGGTGTGCGAGCTCATGCGGCACAACCTCGTTGATGAAGGCGTCTTCATTTTCAGCGAATAGTATGTGATTGAGCTTAATTTCGTTGAGCTGAAGGTAGGCCTTTCCCGCCGCTTTGCCTCTTAACTTGAAGGTGATAATTGGGTGAGGGAATTCACGAGAGAAATGTTGATTTGCGATAGCGAGGCACTCAGCCAGTTTCTTATTTGCTCGATGTTGTTGCGGGGTGTAAGACAAACGTTGTTAACTCCAAATAAAAGGCCTCAGCGTTTAAGCTAAGGCCTCATCATAACATTGCTCGTTAATATGGCGATTATTTATAGATGGTGATTCTTCTTGATGATCTCGTGATAAGCATGCCATGTACCATAGCCAAGTAGCGGCATGGTGACGATCATTCCGATGCCGTAGGTAGCAAACCCCACCAGAATACCGGCACAAATAATACTCGCCCATACCACCATCGCAGGGATGTTCGATTTAACGGCATTAAAGCTAGTGAAAATCGCACTCATCACATCAACGCGTCTCTCCATCATTAACGGAATTGAAAATGCTGAGATGCTAAATATGAGGCTTGCGATAACAAAACCAATCACAGAGCCTGTGATTAAGAAGGGCGCAAATTCAGCCAGTGGTGCGCCTTGCACCGAAGGGTAGAGTGCGTGCAATAACGCAGCGATACGCATCCAGAATATCATCGCAACCATCAATACAATCGCAAAGGCCCACTGGTGTGTGGAGTTGCGAGTGATGGCTTTCATCGAGTGCAGTAGGCTTGCGTTGTGGCCTTTTTCTCTTTCCCAAGCTGCGTCATACAAGCCCAGAGCAAGAAACGGCCCTATTAGCATATACACTATCAAGCTTGGCATCACGACCAAGTGTGTTCCTTGCCATTGGACAAGTTGAACAATGGCGATTGCCGCTCCCATAAAGCACAAACCGTAGAATGCGCTGATTAATGGCATTCTTACTAAGTCATGCAGAGCAAGCGATAACCAATGAAAGGGTGCGGAAATACTGATTTGGTTGCAAGGAATGGTACGAGCGTAATCCTTATCGCTGACCTTGTGTTTTTTATCGTTCAGTTCGGATGGGTGCGCGGTACGAGGCATAGATCCCCCTAGTTAAATAACGTCCTAGTTATAATTCCATAAGGCTCATCGGTGTGGCTTGTGTGAGAGTTATGGTGTTGAGCTAAATTGCTCTTTGTCATCCCAGTTTTTGTTCTAGCGTGCATTTAACGAGCGTTATCAGACTGAATTAATTTAAGTTAAATGTGAGCTTGATCGCTTAGGAGTTACCTTAACTATTGTCAGTAGTGTTAGAAAACACAAATTATCAGCGGTTTTTTATACTAAGTGGTTAACGGTAAAGAAGGGCATTAGAGAAGGGGATGGCGAGTGAAAGTTTGGTAAGTACATAAAAATAAAGCCCTTACTAAGAAGTAAGGGCTTTAAAGAAACAAATCGCAGTGGCTAAATTATTTTAGACCAGCGAAGTCCGCAAGGATTGTTGCTTTGTCAGTCGCTTCCCAAGGGAACTCTTCACGACCGAAGTGACCGTATGCAGCAGTCTGCTTGTAGATAGGCTGAAGAAGGTTCAGCATTTCTTGAAGACCGTATGGACGTAGGTCGAAGTTTTGACGAACTGCTTCGATGATGATTTCGTGAGCTACTTTTTCAGTACCAAACGTTTCAACCATGATAGATGTTGGGTCAGCAACACCGATAGCGTAAGACAGTTGAATCTCACAACGGTCAGCCATGCCAGCAGCAACGATGTTTTTCGCAACGTAACGAGCCGCGTAAGCAGCAGAACGGTCAACTTTTGATGGATCTTTACCAGAGAATGCGCCGCCACCGTGACGAGCTGCGCCGCCGTAGGTATCAACGATGATCTTACGACCTGTTAGACCACAGTCACCCATTGGGCCACCGATTACGAAACGGCCTGTTGGGTTGATGAAGAAGTTAGTGTCTTTGTTGATCCACTCAGCAGGTAGTACTGGCTTGATGATCTCTTCCATTACTGCTTCACGTAGGTCAGGTGTTGTTACTGAATCGCAGTGTTGAGTCGAAAGAACAACAGCGTCGATACCAACGATCTTACCTTGGTCATATTGGAATGTTACTTGTGATTTCGCATCTGGGCGAAGGAAGTCAAGCTTACCGCTCTTACGTACTTCAGCTTGCTTCTTAACAAGAAGGTGAGAGTAAGTAATTGGAGCCGGCATTAGGATTGGTGTTTCGTTAGTCGCGTAACCAAACATGATGCCTTGGTCGCCTGCGCCTTGCTCTTTAGGGTCTTCTTTATCAACACCTTGGTTGATGTCTGGAGACTGCTTACCAATTGTGTTTAGAACAGCACAAGAGTCAGCGTCAAAGCCCATATCAGAATGAACGTAACCAATTTCACGTACTGTTTCACGAGTGATTTCTTCGATATCAACCCATGCAGACGTTGTTACTTCACCGCCAACCATAACCATGCCGGTTTTAACGTAAGTCTCACAAGCAACACGTGCTTTTGGATCTTGTTCCAAGATGGCATCAAGAACAGCATCAGAGATTTGGTCTGCAATTTTATCTGGATGGCCTTCTGAAACAGATTCAGAAGTGAATAGGTGCTTAGCCATGAGAGCTCCACTTTTAGTTTTTGGTGTAAATAGTTTATGGCGTCGCAAGCTAGGAAGCGCCGCCATTAAATACAGTATATTTTGTAGGTGTTTCTACATCTAGACGGCTATTCTAAATTCCAGCGGTCGAATTACAAGCTCTTTTTTATGATATGTCATAACTAATCGTTTGCGTATCGATCGAGATAAGCCACTGCCAAGTGATGTAAATGTTCGAAAATTGCGAAAAATGACCGTTAAAATGCCAGTAAAACGTTTGCAGTCGCAATAGTCGTTTGAGAGAATACCCGCGCTAATAAAAATGAAAACTTTAGCAATTATCTCTTTTTTAAATCGCTTATGTACTCAGGAGCAGACATGCCTTCTCGTAAAGATCTAGCCAATGCAATCCGCGCACTTAGCATGGACGGTGTTCAACAAGCAAATTCAGGCCACCCAGGCGCACCTATGGGTATGGCTGACATCGCTGAAGTTCTTTGGCGTGGCCACTTGAACCACAACCCAGCAAACCCAGAGTGGGCTGACCGCGACCGTTTTATCTTGTCTAACGGCCATGGTTCAATGTTGATTTACTCTCTGCTTCACCTTGCAGGTTACGAGCTTTCAATTGAAGACCTGAAAAACTTCCGTCAACTGCACTCTAAGACTCCAGGTCACCCAGAGTACGGTTACGCTCCTGGTATCGAGACAACGACTGGTCCTCTAGGTCAAGGCATCACGAACGCTGTTGGTATGGCAATGGCTGAGAAAGCGCTTGCTGCTCAGTTCAACAAAGAAGGCCACGACATCGTAGACCACTACACTTATGCATTCATGGGTGATGGCTGTCTGATGGAAGGTATCTCTCACGAAGCATGTTCGCTAGCAGGTACGCTTGGTCTTGGTAAGCTGGTTGCTTTCTGGGATGACAACGGTATCTCTATCGATGGTGAAGTGGAAGGTTGGTTCTCTGACGATACTCCTAAGCGTTTTGAAGCTTACGGCTGGCATGTAATCCCAGCGGTAGATGGTCACGACTCTGACGCTATCAACGCAGCGATTGAAGCGGCTAAAGCAGACCCTCGTCCAACTCTTATCTGTACTAAAACTATCATCGGTTTTGGTTCTCCAAACAAAGCAGGTACGCACGACTGTCACGGTGCTCCACTAGGCGCTGATGAAATCACAGCAACTAAAGCGGCACTGGGTTGGGAACACGGTCCTTTCGAAATCCCAGCGGATATCGCAGCTGAGTGGAATGCAAAAGAAGCAGGCGCAGCGAAAGAAGCAGCGTGGAATGCTAAATTTGACGCATACGCAGCGGCTTACCCTGAGCTAGCAGCAGAATTCAAACGTCGTACTAACGGCGAGCTTCCAGCTGAGTGGGAAGAGAAAGCAAACGCAATCATTGCTGATCTTCAAGCTAACCCAGCGAACATCGCTTCACGTAAAGCATCTCAAAACGCACTAGAAGCGTTTGGTCAAATGCTTCCAGAATTCATGGGCGGCTCTGCTGACCTTGCGCCTTCTAACCTAACTATGTGGTCTGGTTCTAAGTCTCTTGAAGCAACTGACTTCTCTGGTAACTACATCCACTACGGTGTACGTGAATTCGGTATGACGGCTATCATGAACGGTATCGCTCTGCACGGTGGTTTCGTACCATACGGCGCAACGTTCCTAATGTTCATGGAATACGCTCGTAATGCAATGCGTATGGCTGCTCTGATGAAAGTTCAGAACATCCAAGTTTACACGCATGACTCTATCGGCCTAGGCGAAGATGGTCCTACTCACCAACCGGTTGAGCAGATCGCTTCTCTACGTCTGACTCCAAACATGAGCACATGGCGCCCATGTGACCAAGTTGAATCAGCAGTTGCTTGGAAACTGGCTATTGAGCGTAAAGATGGTCCTTCATCTTTAATCTTCTCTCGTCAAAACCTTGCACAACAAGATCGTGACGCTGAGCAAGTAGCTAACATCGCTAAGGGTGGTTACATCCTGAAAGATTGTGCTGGTAAGCCAGAGCTAATCATCATTGCAACGGGTTCTGAAGTTGAGCTTGCAGTTGAAGCTGCTGCACAACTAACCGCTGAAGGTAAAGCAGTACGCGTAGTATCTATGCCTGCAACTGACGCGTTCGACAAGCAAGATGCTGAATACCGTGAGTCTGTACTTCCATCTGATGTAACTGCACGTATCGCAGTAGAAGCTGGCATCGCTGACTTCTGGTACAAGTACGTTGGTTTCGGTGGCAAGATTATCGGTATGACAACGTTCGGCGAATCTGCACCAGCAGGCGAACTATTCAAGATGTTCGGTTTCACTACTGAAAACGTAGTAAACACAGCGAAAGAGCTTCTTGCTTAATCATTGATTGCTAGCTTAGTGCTAACAATGAAATGAATAAAAAAACCGAGCACTGAGCTCGGTTTTTTGTCTCTGGGATTTGTTTCTCCTAGACTCATCTCTATAAGCAACAGATCAATCTGTCATGAACAAGCTGAGTTATTCAAGTAATGCCTTTTGGGTAGGATTCAGTTATCATCTGTTGCACGAAATTTTGGTTAGATGTACGGAACTATGCTAAAAGTCGCGATAAATGGATTTGGACGAATAGGGCGTAATGTATTGCGCGCTGTCTATGAAAGTGGCAAAAGCCAACAAATCAAAGTAGTAGCTGTCAATGAGCTTGCTCAGCCTGACGCTATGGCTCACCTATTGCAGTACGACACCAGTCACGGCCGCTTCGGTAAGAAAATCTCTAACGATCAAGAGCATATCTATGTCCATCATGGCATTGGTGCTGAAGACAAGGGTGAGTTTGATACCATTCGTATCTTACATCTTGCTGATATTGATCTGTTGCCTTGGCGTGACCTTGAGGTGGATATTGTTCTCGACTGTACCGGTGTTTATGGTTGCCGAGATGACGGCCTCGCGCACATTGCTGCAGGGGCAAAAAAGGTACTGTTTTCTCACCCAGGTGCCAATGACCTCGATAACACCATTATCTATGGTGTGAATCACGATACCATCGAAGCGGACCACCGAATCGTTTCCAATGGTTCATGCACCACCAACTGTATTGTCCCTATCATTAAGGTTCTTGATGACGCCTTTGGCATTGAGTCCGGTACGATTACGACTATTCACTCTTCAATGAATGATCAACAAGTTATCGATGCGTATCACAGCGACTTGCGTCGTACTCGAGCAGCAAGCCAATCGATCATTCCTGTCGATACCAAGTTGCATAAAGGTATTGAAAGAATCTTCCCGAAATTTTCCAACAAATTTGAAGCTATATCTGTGCGTGTGCCGACGGTAAACGTAACAGCGATGGATTTAAGTGTCACAATTAATGCAAATGTGAAAGTTAATGACGTAAATCAAACCATTGTTAATGCATCCCAGTGTACATTACACAATATAGTTGACTATACTGAAGCGCCGCTCGTTTCCATCGACTTTAATCACGATCCCCATAGCGCAATCGTTGATGGTTCACAAACGCGAGTGAGCAACGGCCACTTAGTTAAAATGCTAGTGTGGTGTGATAATGAATGGGGCTTTGCGAACCGAATGCTGGATACGGTTCTTGCAATGCAAGCTTCTGAAGGCAAGAAGTAAGACCTAGAAGCAAATGTGCGGATTATTTATTTTTTAGCTTGAAATAAATACTAAGAGTCCACATATTATTAGTAGTGAAAGAATTACCAGTTGAATAATTTATAGGCTTAGCAGGGTTGCTGAGTTTCCAAAACTTTATATTTATTTAAATTTGAGAGGACAAATCATGTCTGTGATCAAGATGACTGACCTGGAACTTGCAGGTAAACGCGTATTTATCCGTGCTGACCTAAACGTACCAGTAAAAGACGGTAAAGTAACTTCAGATGCACGTATCCTTGCATCTCTACCAACTATCAAACTTTGCCTAGAAGCTGGCGCAAAGGTAATGGTTACTTCTCACCTTGGTCGTCCTACTGAAGGCGAATACAACGAAGAGTTCTCTCTAGCTCCTGTAGTTAACTACCTAAACGACGCACTAGACTGCGAAGTTAAACTAGCTAAAGATTACGTAAACGGCCTAGAGCTAAACGCTGGTGAACTTGTTGTTCTTGAAAACGTTCGCTTTAACAAAGGCGAGAAGAAGAACGAAGAAGAACTTTCTAAGCAATACGCTGCACTATGTGACATCTTCGTAATGGATGCATTCGGTACAGCTCACCGTGCTCAAGCTTCTACACACGGCGTTGGTACTTACGCTCCTGTAGCATGTGCTGGCCCTCTTCTAGCTGCTGAGCTTGAAGCGCTTGGTAAAGCAATGGACAACCCAGCTCGCCCACTAGTGGCTATCGTTGGTGGTTCTAAAGTTTCTACTAAACTAACCGTTCTAGAATCTCTTTCTAAAATTGCTGACCAGCTTGTTGTTGGTGGTGGTATCGCGAACACATTCATCGCTGCTGAAGGTCACAACGTAGGTAAGTCTCTATACGAAGCTGACCTAGTTGAAACGGCTCAAAAGCTAATGAAAGAGTGTGCTATCCCAGTAGCAACTGACGTTGCATGTGCTAAAGCATTCGACGAAAACGCAGAAGCTGAAATCAAGCACGTTTCTGAAGTTCAAGACGACGACATGATCTTCGACCTTGGTCCAGATTCAACTGCGGCACTAGCTGAAATCATCGGCAACGCTAAAACAATCCTTTGGAACGGCCCTGTAGGCGTATTCGAATTCAAGAACTTCGAAGCGGGTACAGCTGGTATCTCTAAAGCAATCGCTGAGTCTGCAGGTTTCTCTGTAGCAGGTGGTGGTGACACGCTAGCAGCTATCGACAAGTTCGGTATCAAAGCTGACGTTTCTTACATCTCTACTGGCGGTGGCGCTTTCCTTGAATTCGTTGAAGGTAAAGTACTTCCTGCAGTAGCAATGCTTGAAGAGCGTGCTAAAGCATAATTGATTTAGAAAGGCGAGATGTGAATCTCGCCTTTTAACGTTTGCTGCATATCACACTTTTTTGCTAGAATGGCATAAGTTGTGAGCAAACGATTGCAAGTTTTTAAACTTAAGTTTTTTAATCTTAAAACGATAGAATAAATAGGACTATTTCCATGTCTAAGATCTTCGATTTTGTAAAACCTGGTGTGATTTCTGGCGATGACGTACAGAAAGTATTTGAAGTAGCAAAAGAAAACAAATTTGCTCTTCCTGCTGTAAACGTTGTTGGTACTGACTCTGTAAACGCAGTACTAGAAGCAGCTGCTAAAGTTAAAGCTCCAGTAGTTGTTCAGTTCTCTAACGGCGGCGCTGCATTCTTCGCAGGTAAAGGCGTTAAACTTGAAGGTCAAGGCGCACAAGTTCTTGGCGCTGTAGCTGGTGCAAAATACGTACACGCTGTAGCTGAAGCTTACGGTGTTCCAGTTATCCTGCACACTGACCACGCTGCTAAGAAACTTCTTCCATGGATCGACGGTCTACTAGACGCTGGTGAAGAGTTCTTCGCACAAACTGGTAAGCCTTTATTCTCTTCTCACATGCTAGACCTTTCTGAAGAGTCTCTAGAAGAGAACATCGAAACATGTGCTAAGTACCTAGAGCGCATGGCTAAAATGAACATGACAATCGAGATCGAACTTGGTTGTACTGGTGGTGAAGAAGACGGCGTTGATAACTCTGATATGGACGCATCTGAGCTTTACACTTCTCCAGAAGACGTAGCATACGCTTACGAGAAACTAATGGCTGTTAGCCCACGTTTCACTATCGCTGCATCTTTCGGTAACGTACACGGTGTTTACCAAGCTGGTAACGTTGTACTTACTCCAACTATCCTACGTGATTCTCAAGCATACTGTGCAGAGAAGTTCGGTATCGCACCTAACGCTCTAAACTTCGTATTCCACGGTGGTTCTGGTTCTTCTGAAGCAGAAATCCAAGAGTCTATCGGCTACGGTGTTATCAAAATGAACATCGATACTGATACACAGTGGGCAACTTGGGACGGTATCCGTCAGTACTCTGCTGACAACTTCGATTTCCTACAAGGTCAAATCGGCAACCCAACTGGCGAAGCTGCTCCAAACAAGAAGTACTACGATCCACGCGTATGGCTACGTGCTGGTCAAGCTTCAATGGTTGCTCGTCTAGAGAAAGCATTTGCTGACCTTAACGCTGTAGACGTACTATAATTCTTTGAATTAAGTACTCTTTAAGTTTTAAAAACCCGCTCATCGAGCGGGTTTTTTTATGTCTGATAAAAACTTGTATTAAATATGTGAAAAACCTAGCCTACGGTGAATAAATTTCGTAGTCTTTTAGTTATCGGTATTTGTGTTTATCGGTAAGTTTTAGTAATTCAAAAGCTTACATAAATATGACTTTGCAATCTGTCAAAGATAGGATATCGTGCCGAAAAACTGAACTTGGTTCAGTTTATAAAAAGGACTTGGCTTTAATTTACTTTGAACACAATGACTTAACGGTCATTAAACTGTTTATTATATTGCAGAGTAAATTAGGCTTAAGGCAGTTTAGCCCATAGCATATTATATAGAGGATGCACATTATGGCTGATAGTTCGACAGCGATTGAGACTCCACTTGTGGATGGTTTGTCTCAAGCAGAGCAGTGGTTAACAAATAATTCAGATTTATTTATCCAATATGGCGTAAATATCATTTCAGCACTGATAATTCTATTTATTGGTAACCTTATTGTTAAAGCAGTAGCGAATAGCGTGTCTAAGGTTCTTCAGAAGAAGAAAATGGACCGAGCGGTTGTGGAATTTATTCACGGCTTAGTTCGCTACCTATTGTTTGTTATTGTTTTAATTGCTGCACTAGGTCGTTTAGGTGTTCAAACGGCATCTGTAGTTGCTGTTATTGGTGCGGCTGGTTTAGCGGTAGGCTTAGCGTTACAAGGCTCACTATCTAACTTTGCTGCTGGTGTACTTATCGTTGCATTCCGTCCATTTAAGTCTGGTGACTATGTGGAAATTGGTGGTGTAGCAGGTTCAGTGGATTCAATTCAGATCTTCCAAACTGTTCTAACAACGCCAGATAACAAAATGGTAGTGGTACCAAACGGTAGCGTTATTGGTAGCCCAATTACTAACTACTCTCGTCATGACACACGTCGTATCGACCTAATGATCGGTGTTTCTTACGGCGCTGATCTGCAAAAGACCAAAGAACTTCTGACTAAGATCTGTGAATCTGACGAGCGCGTGTTGAAAGAACCAGGCGTTCAAGTTGGTGTTCACACGCTAGCGGACTCTTCAGTAAACTTTGTTGTTCGCCCATGGGTTAACACAGCAGAGTACTGGGATGTGTATTTTGACCTTATGCAAGCAATCAAAGAAGGCTTGGATAACGAAGGTATCGAAATTCCATTCCCGCAAATGGATGTACACATGAATAAAGTAGAAGCTTAATTTTTAGTTAGTTTTTATAGCTATAAGCTTTTATAAGGAAAGGCGGATAACTTAGGTTATCCGCCTTTTTTGTTGGTTTCATGAAGCTAAATAGATTTACCAGTATTGCTCAATCAGTCCATTGGTAAGCACTGCTGCAATGGCGAACATCATGGTTGCTACTGCGATATCAATGCCTTTCTTAACATTCGGTTTAGATAGCGTTGGGCCTAGCTTTGCCGCGCCCAATGACAAAGAATAAAACCAGACGAACGAAGCCAATATAGTCCCCATAGCAAACGCAATTCTGTCGTTGCCTTCAAATTGCCCACCAATGGATCCAAGAATTACTACGGTATCCAAGTAGAGGTGTGGGTTTAATACTGTTACTGCCAATGCCCCCAAAATAACGGTGCGCTTGCCACGCGCCAATATCTCACCTTTCGATTCGTCACTGGTGCGCACTTTGAATGCACTGCGTAGTGAGAGCAAACCATATACAGTCAGAAAGGCGATGCCACCTAATGTCACAGAGGTAAGTAGTAATTCATTTTGCGACAAGATCGCTCCGCCGCCAAAAATGCCTAATGAGATAAACAGAGTATCGAGCAGGCTACAAATCGTTGCTGTCGTTAAATGATGATTGCGTTTTATCCCTTGATTTAGGACGTACGCATTCTGAGCGCCAATAGGGATGATCATACTTGCCCCTAGACCAAAACCTTGTAATAAAACCCAAAAATTCATTTTAACCTCCACTTATTTAACGATATTTACGTGCTATATGGCGAAGATACTCCGACCTTTTAAATAAGTATAATTAATGATTTTAATCTATTATTAGAGTTGCTAATCTGGTGGTCGGGTAGCTTAAAAAGGAAGCAAATTGATGCGTGGATTGGATTATAAATGGATAGAAGCACTGGATGCCGTAGTAAAACAACGTAGCTTCGAAAGGGCTGCTGAGCAGTTATATATCTCCCAGTCGGCGGTATCTCAGCGCATCAAACAGTTGGAAAAGTGGTTGGCTCAGCCTGCCTTGGTGAGAGAAAGCCCACCTAGGCCTACGCCTGCAGGTAAAAAATTACTGGGCTTATATCGCCGTGTTCGTTTGTTAGAGCACGAGCTTGTGCCTGAGTTGATGAATGAAGAGGGCTCTCAGCCACTATCGATATCCATAGCGACCAACGCTGATAGTTTGGCGACATGGTTGCTACCAGCTTTGTCGGATGTGATGAAGTCTCGCCAAGTCGAGTTAAACCTAGCGATTCATGGTGAGTCGAGAACCATTGAAAAGATTAAAAGTGGTGAGGTGGCCGGTGCAATCAGTTTAGAGTCTCAAGCGATTCCTGGCTGCAGTGCCGACTATCTCGGTAGGATGGATTATGTGTGTGTGGCTAGCCCTGATTTTCATCAGCGTTACTTCGCAGAGGGCGTAAACTATGCCACCTTAAGTAAAGCGCCTGCGGTTTCCTATGATCAATACGATGATCTGCATAAGAAGTTTCTGCATGATCATTTTAACGTCCCGAGAGACAGTGTGATCAATCATACAGTCGGTAGTTCAGAAGCGTTTGTGCGCTTAGCGTTGTCGGGTGTCGCCTATTGCTTGATTCCTCGATTACAGATTATCGAGGAGCTAGAGTCTGGTGCTCTGATTGATATTACCCCTGGCTTTCTGCTCTCTTATCGCATCTATTGGCACCATTGGCAGCTTGAGAGTGGGGTATTAAAAGAGGTATCCCAAGCAATATTGAGTTTTGCTCACAATCACTTACCTCAGTAAATTGTTGGTTTTTTCAGCGTCAAAGTTCTGTTAGAAGTGCGTGCTCTGGATTGGCTAAACGATAAATTGCTCTATGATGAAAGTACATTTGTTTAGCATAGGCCATACCTAATGAAGCTTGTACCAAAGATGTTAGCAACGTCTCTTACTCTTACTGCGGCGTTGAGTGCTGTGAGTTTTCCATCATTGGCTGACTCTCCATCCTTTCCTCATATTTCAACGACAGGCTATGGTGAAGTGATCGCGACACCTGATATGGCGACATTCTCTGTGAGAGTCGTGGAATCGACGATGACTGCTGAACAGGCTAAAAATACCGTTGATAAAGTCGTGACAGGCTTTCTAAATAAGCTGCATCAAGCAGGTGTTGATGAGGCGAGTGTTCACAGCTCGAACCTGTATTTATCTCCTCAATATCATTACCCGAAAGATGGCAAACCGGAACTGGTTGGCTACCGCGCCTCACGTAATGTGACCGTTCAAGTGACTGAGCTAGCTAATCTTAATGAGTACATGGATATTGCGATTGGAGAAGGCATTAATCAGATCGACAACATCCAACTGCAAGTTCGCGACCAAGCTAAGTATCAAGAGCAAGCGCGCTTAGAAGCAATTAAAGATGCGACATCAAAAGCTAAATCATTGGCGAGTGGTTTTGAGCGCGAGTTAGGTGATGTATGGCGCGTGGATTACAACGCCCAATCTTCTCAGCCAGTACTCATGCGTTCAATGGCGATGGATGCAAGAACAGAATCGAACTCTTATGAAGACTCAACGATCACCATTCGTGATCGCGTGAACGTGATCTACCAGATCGAAGAGTAATGACAGTGCTATAGAAGGTTTTGGATCATGACGATCTAATTACCTACGATAGGCCAAATACTAAAAAGGCTCTCATTATGAGAGCCTTTTTTATGCATTTTGAGTGCGATGATTAGTGAAGAAGACGAGCACGGATTGTGCCTTCGATCTCTTTCAGTTTAAGCAGCGCTTCTTCAGAGCGGTCGGCTTCTACATCGATAACGACATAACCCATATCAGCCGCAGTCTGTAGGTATTGACCTGCGATGTTGATCCCTTCTTCAGCGAAGATGGTGTTGATCTGAGTTAGGATGCCTGGGCGGTTTTCGTGAATGTGTAATAAACGAGACGTTCCAGTATGCAGTGGCAGTGATACCTCTGGGAAGTTAACACTTGATAGCGTAGAGCCGTTATCAGAGTATTTCGCTAGCTTACCAGCCACTTCAACACCAATGTTTTCTTGTGCTTCTTGAGTTGAACCTCCCACGTGAGGCGTTAGGATCACGTTATCGAACTGCATTAATGGAGACTCAAACGGGTCTGCATTGGTTTTTGGTTCTGTTGGGAAAACATCAATCGCCGCACCTGCAAGGTGACCAGATTCCAGAGCGCCACACAGAGCAGGAATATCGACTACCGTGCCACGAGCTGCGTTGATAAAGATAGAACCAGGCTTCATGCGCTCGAACTCTTCTTTACCCATCATGTCTTTTGTTTCGTTGGTTTCAGGCACATGCAAAGAGATTACGTCACACTTGTTCAGTAATTCCGTCATGGTATGAACTTGCGTTGCGTTACCCAAAGACAGTTTGTTTTCAATGTCGTAGAAGTAAACACGCATGCCAAGGTTTTCAGCAATAATACCCAGTTGAGTACCGATGTGACCGTAGCCAATAATACCTAAACGCTTACCACGAGCTTCGTAAGAGTTGTCTGCACTCTTTTTCCAGATGCCACGGTGAGCAAGAGCGTTCTTTTCTGGGATACCGCGTAGTAGTAATAGAACCTGACCAAGAACCAGCTCAGCAACGCTTCGAGTGTTTGAGAACGGTGCGTTGAACACAGGGATACCGCGTTTTGCTGCTGCTTGAAGGTTGACTTGGTTAGTACCAATACAGAAACAACCGACGGCAACCAGCTTTTCAGCTGCATCAATAACTTCTTGGGAGATGTTAGTGCGAGAACGAATACCAATGAAGTGCGCATCTTTAACTGCTTCAAGAAGTTCATCTTCCGGTAGCGAGCCTTTGTGGTACTCAATGTTTGTGTAACCAGCGGCTTGCAGTACTTCTACAGAAGAAGGGTGAAGACCTTCTAGAAGTAGAATTTTTATTTTTTCTTTTTCCAGTGAAACTTTGGCCATTGTTCTCGTCCTTAAAATGGAAAGGTTGGGCAAATGCGGCGCACGTGCTACAAAATGGCTGAAAGGGGAACAAATTCACCACTTTGTTAGGAGACAAACGTTTTCCCTGTGCGTCTTCTGAACAATAAAGTAACAAAAAAAAAATGTTTTGGGTAAGAAAATTACGGAATAAGACATAATTTTACAGCAATAAAGCAAAAAAAACGGCGCCCTAGGGCACCGTATGTAATGAAGTAACAGAAAAACTCAATCTTCTATTATTTATTCTTCGATTTTTGCACCTTCAGGCGTGCCGGTGATAACCACATCAGCACCACGGTGAGCGAACAGACCAACCGTCACAACACCAGCGATACCATTGATGATATCTTCTAGTTGTTTCGGGTTTTCGATCGCCATGCCATACACATCTAGGATCACATTGCCGTTATCGGTTGTGCAGCCTTCGCGGTAAACTGGGTCACCACCAAGCTTAACCAGTTCACGTGCCACGTATGAACGTGCCATTGGGATTACTTCAACAGGCAGTGGAAATTTGCCCAACACATCAACTGCTTTAGTACCGTCAACAATACACACAAACTTGTCAGAGATAGCCGCTACGATTTTTTCACGAGTCAAAGCCGCACCGCCGCCTTTGATCATATCGCGTGAAGCGTTAATCTCGTCTGCGCCATCAACATAGATGTCTAGTTTAAATACATCGTTGCACTCAAATACTTTGATTTCTAGTGCTTCTAGTTTTTCAGTAGAGGCTACAGAACTTGAAACCGCACCTTTGATTTTGTCTTTCATTGTGCCAAGTGCGTCGATGAAGTGATTTACTGTAGAGCCAGTACCTACACCTACAATGCTGCCTTCTTCAACATATTGAAGTGCTGCCCAGCCCGCTGCTTTTTTCATTTCATCTTGAGTCATGCCATTCTCCTGAATAAGGTCTTGCGCTTTGAATTAATCGTTCGCGTATTGAAGTTAACGTTTATATATCGAGGTTAACGTTTGCGGCGCGATTATAGCGCTTTAATGGTTGTTTTCCCATTGCCAAGTTTTACTCGGAGTCACGATTTTAGGTAACGGAATGTCCCATTCTTCAATCGGCAGGGTATCAACATGTTGGCAATCATGAGCCAAACCAATAGGAGTTGCACCTTCGCCCGTCTCGAACCACTTCGCCAAGGTGCGATCGTAATATCCGCCGCCCATACCTAAACGATGGCCATGAGAGTCAAAGCCGACAAGGGGCGTAAGAATAAGGTCGAGTTGCTGACAAGGTTTAACCAGCATTTGATTGAGCTGAGGTTCGACAATACCGTACTTATTCAAGACCGTCGGTGTGGTTGGCGAGTAGTGCAGAAACAGCAGGTGTCCTACAGAGAAGGGGTGCAATACTGGTAAATAAGTTTGCTTACCTTGCGCCCATAACCATTCGATTAAAGGTTGGGTATCGAGTTCGCCATCGATAGAGATATAGAGGGCAATATGCTGAGCAGACTGAATCTCATCAAGCTGCATGCACTGCTTAACTAAGTCGATACCGGATTGAGTTTGTTGGTCGCCAGATAAGGCATTGCGCTTGATACGGATCTGTTTGCGAAATTCGCTGCGTGTGAGCGTCTTCATAAGAAGGGATACCCCAAAGTGCCGTTGAGAATAGATGGCCCTTGAACCAGCGAGTTCAAGGCGGATCAGCAATGATTACCGTAGGCTTCTCGGTCGGGCCGAGCATGCTCAATAGCACTCAAGTACTAACCCTTAGGGATTGCTTATCGGCTCGGGGACGTGAATCCTCTGACAAACACTCCAGGGTAAATTTTGTGTACGCTATTGCTGTCCGTGCTTAACTTTACTGAGGACATCTGAAAGTGATGTCGTGAGCTGTTCCATTCGCTCGGTCAGTGCGTTTTGTTCATCATTTGCTTCAAACTTCTTGGTTTGTAATTCGTAGCAAATATTCAGAGCTGCGATAGTCAGCAGCTTCACTTCATTGGTTACCTTAGTACGTTCAGCCATCTCTTTCAATCGATTATCAAGATCGGCCGCCGCTGCAATCAATGACTCTTCTTGCCCTGGTGGACAATTCACTCGAGTCAGTTTTCCTAATATTTCAACGTCTACCGCTTGATTACTCATGATGGATGAACTCTTTAACGCGCTATTTTAAGGCTGTTGCTCTTCGCCATTTTTTGAGAAAGAAAAAGTGCAAGTACCGATGAGGAAGCAATCTCCTCTGAGGGAGAAACTATAGGTAAACCGCTATTAAGATTCAAGCTTTTCAGAGTGACTGTTTGTAAATGAGAGCTTGAGCACACAGTAATTCAACAAATTGAACAATTGATAGTCAGTCATACTTCAATTGCTGGGGATCGATGCTTACCAGAATTGGGGTGAAGTGGTACGATTATACTATCGATATAAAGAATAACTGAGCGAGCTATCTGATGAGCGAAACTACTTTACCTGACTACCTAACGGTTGCGACTGAACTTCAATCGGCAAGTCTAGCCGTAACCCCTGCTGAGATGCACGGTTTATTGACGGGTATGTTAAGCGGAGGCTTAAGCCTTGCAGATAAAAGCTGGCAACCACTGATCTTCGATTACACCAATGAAGGCATGGGTTGGCCAGATCGCGCATTAACGCTAGCGGAAGCGACACTGAAAGTAACGACCAGTGAAATCACAGGTTCAGGCATGGAACTGTCTATGTTGCTGCCTGATGAAGACGCAAGCGCAAGCCTGTTTGACTTGGCTGATGGTGTGTCTGATTGGATTAACCATTTCATTTCTGGTCTAGGCTTGGTTGGCGCTCAATTGAACAAAGCGTCTGACAGTGCAAAAGAAGCATTAGCTGATCTAGAAGAGATGGCAAAGCTTGGCATTGACGAAGAAGATGATATGGAAGAACAAGCGCAGCTTCTAGAACACGTTATTGAGCACGTAAAAGCGTGTGCACTAACGATTCATGCTGAATTTGGTGCTCGCCCATCTGAAGATGCGGCGCCTACCATTCATTAATTCGTTGGCCGGTTTGAGGTTATGATGGCTCAGTATGATGTTGTAATTGCTGGTGGCGCAATGGCAGGGGCAACCTTAGCCCTTGCTTTGAATCACCTAAGCCAAGGTTCACTATCGATTGCGGTAGTGGAGCCTTATCAGGTTGATCATCAAGCTCACCCAGGGTTTGATTCTCGTTCGATTGCTTTGTCTTATGGCACGGTGCAGATCCTTGATTCTTTGCAGTTGTGGCAATCTATCGCTCCGGTCGCGACCCCGATTAAAGATATCCATGTTTCGGATCGCGGGCATGCCGGAATGACAGACATCTACAGTGAAGAGCTTGCTGTCGATGCGCTTGGCTACGTGGTCGAGTTAGCAGATGTGGGTCGAATCTATCAACAGAAACTTGAATCAGAAGCAGCCATTACCATGCTTTGCCCTGAGTCTGTCAGTAAAGTTGAACGTGAAGAAGCGTTGACCACGATTGAACTGACCAGTGGGCAAACAGTAACCACCAAGTTATTGGTTGCTGCTGACGGTGCAATCTCAACCTGTTGCCAACAGCTCAATATCTCATTGAGTGAGCACGACTTTGAGCAAGTTGCTGTGATTGCCAATATCGTGGTGAGTGAACCTCACCAAGGTCGCGCATTTGAGCGTTTTACCCATCATGGGCCTGTTGCTCTATTACCGATGAGTGACAACCGTTTATCGCTGGTTTGGTGTTTAAGACCAGAGCAAGCACAAAAAGTGATGACGCTAAACGACAATGAATTTCTCGAGCAATTGCAGAATGACTTTGGCTGGCGACTTGGCCGATTAGAGAAAGTCGGCAAGCGTGCGAGCTACCCTTTGATTCTTCGTCATCGACAGCAAAATATCTCTCATCGATTTGCCATTGTTGGTAATGCTGCTCAAACGCTTCACCCAATTGCGGGGCAAGGCTTTAACCTAGGTATCCGAGATGTGGCTTCCTTGGCAGAAGAGTTGTGTACCCAGCTAGATGATGTGGGTCGTTACAATGGTCTTGTTAACTTTAGAAAGCGTAGAGAACAAGACAGAGACGCAACGATCACGTTGACTTCAAGCCTAGTTCATCTGTTCTCAAACGATTTTATGACCGCTCGCATTGGGCGTAATCTTGGGTTAGCCGTAATAGATAACCTTCCACCACTTAAAGGTCCACTTTTGCGTCATACGCTTGGCCTAGTAGAAAGATAAGGTAATAAATAATGATGCAAAGTGTTGATATCGCGATTGTTGGTGGTGGCATGGTTGGCCTAGCGCTCGCTGCTGCCCTAAAAGACAGTGACTTAAGAATTGCTGTCATTGAAGGCAGAGCTCCCAGCGAAGGGCTTAGTGAGCTGCCTGACGTACGTGTATCCGCGTTGAGTCGTTCTAGTGAAGTGATTCTTCGTAACCTAGGCGCATGGCAAGGTATCGAACAAAGACGCGCTGCACCGTATCAAGCGATGGAAGTGTGGGAACAAGACAGTTTCGCTCGTATTGAGTTTGACTCGACACGCTTGGCTCAGCCTAACCTTGGCCATATCGTTGAAAACCGTGTGATTCAATTAGCGCTGCTTGATCAGGTTAAGAAGCAAGACAACGTCAGCCTGTATATGCCCGCAACGTGCAAAACGATGGCGATCGGTGAAAGTGAAGCCTGGTTAACATTGGACAATGGTCAAGCACTGACAGCTAAGTTGGTTGTTGGAGCAGACGGCGCAAACTCTTGGGTTCGTAAGCAGCAAGATATCCCATTAACACATTGGGATTACGGACACAGTGCGATTGTCGCGAACATCAAAACCACAGAGCCGCACCACAGTGTTGCTCGTCAAATATTCACACCTCAAGGTCCATTGGCATTCCTACCAATGCAACCAAGCAACATGAGCTCGATTGTTTGGTCTACGGAACCAAATCGTGCCGAGAAGCTGGTATCCATGTCGGATGCTGATTTTAATAAGCAGCTAACGGCAGAGTTCGACTCAAAGCTTGGATTATGCGAAGTGGTTGGTGACCGTTTTGCTTTCCCACTGCGCATGCGTTATGCACGTGACTTTGCGGTAGAACGTGTGGCTTTGGTTGGTGATGCTGCTCATACCATTCACCCATTAGCAGGGCAGGGCGTGAACCTTGGCCTATTAGACGCAGCAAGCTTAGCGCAAGAGCTGTTAAAGCTATGGTCTGCAGGTGAGGATATTGGCACCAAGCGTAATCTTCGCGGCTACGAGCGCTGGAGAAAGGCAGAGGCGGCGAAAATGATTGCTTCAATGCAGGGTTTTAAAGATCTGTTTGAAGGCGATAACCCAGCTAAGAAGCTGATTCGTGGTATCGGTATGAAGCTAGCGGGCCAATTACCGGGTGCGAAAGATGAGATCATGAAGCGCGCACTGGGTTTGTCAGGCAATCTTCCTGACTTAGCTAAGCGTCCTGTGACTCATCGATAATGAAATAGTGTTTTGGTGATTTATCGAATCATCATTGATACGAAACTTGGTACGAAAAAAGGGTTGGCATAATGCCAACCCTTTTTGTTTTTAATTCTGTAGATAATCAGGTCATGCGTACGCGCAGCGCAGTTTCATGATTTCACTATTTATTTCTTTCACTGTTTGAAAGTGACGTTTTTCTGCTCGGTCTGGTAGCACTAGCTTACCGTTATCAAACTCAAATTTTCCTACGCCGTAAATGTAGATTCGTCCTTTGAAAAGTCGACTTACATGTTTAGCAATCATACTCGGTGTATAGCGCTTAAACAGTCTCATTCTTAATTATCCTTATATTTACCTAGCCTGCATATTATAGAAAAACTCCGAGATAATAATTGTGATAAGCATGGAGTTATATGCAGTAGCGTTGACGTTAATTAGATATTTGTGCTGTTCTAAGCACTTTCTTCAGTAAATATCTATTTTTACGTGAGCTCCTCCCCAAAATAATACTGAGTAGTGAACTGCCATGAACTTTCCTGTTCGGTATTAAGCAGTGATAATGTTACAAGTATAAGAATAGGCGGGATTTTTTTGTTTGTGTAATCAAATTGTAAATTTCAGACAAAAAAAAAGCCCGTCTAAAACGGGCGAATAGTCACAGATGCATTACACAAAAGTGGATACTGATGTTACTCAGTGGATTCACTTACACTGATTTGCTTAATAGCTAGTCAGTAAATTTACAATAACGCAAATTTAACTTTGTGACTACTTATGCTTTTATTTTGAGTAACTATTTACTAATGGTGTGTTCTTCTTATGACGAAGTTCACACTAAAAATGTACTCAATGAAATATTCAAATGAAGTTTGCGAAGCATGATCTGATCGAAACGATCATCGACTGATGTCCGCGACGGTCGGTGCACATAGCGCCATAAGATCATTGAGATCCAACGCAACGCCAGCCATTCGATCACCCGAGCTAATGGTCACGGTCGAGTTGTTCTGAATGGAAGGATCAAAAATGATCGGCATGTGTCTCTTGAGAGCGAGCGGACCAACACTACCCACTTTAAAGCCAGTGATTGTTTCAACATCAGCGAGCGACACGCAGGTCATTCGACGGCAATTCAGTACCGAGCGTACTTTCTTGGGGTCGACAGAGCGATCGCCAGCAGTACAGGCTAAAGCATACTGGTTGCCCATATCCTTGAGCAGGATGCACTTCACCATTTGAGAGGCGTCGATGCCTCGCTCTTGTGCCGTTTCTTCAATGCTGGTGGTTGGCTTGCTTTGCATCAGCAGGCGATAATTCACCTGCTGTTGATCCAGCCATTGTGTAATCAGCGTTTCCACGTGGTTACTCATCGTCAAGGCTGTACGGCAGTGGCAGGATATTCCATGTTTGATCAGGCTGCGCGGTCAGTCGAAGCTGAACATCGTCATCAAGGTTGTTTGGAAGTACCATCAAACCAATCGCTTGGTTATCAGCAAATTGATAGACGTTTAATAGTCGGCCTGCGCCACGCCAGTTCTCACCCACGCTACGCTCTAGTTCAATTGGGTTCTCTAGAGACAATACTTCTGCTGTTGTTCCTGAAACAATACGCATCTCACGCTTGTTCATGCCACGATACTTGGCACGAGCTATCGTTTCTTGACCTGTGTAACAGCCTTTTGAAAAGCTGATACCACCAATCGCTTGCAGGTTAAGTGCTTGAGGGATGTGCTCGTTTTGCTCTGCTTTCGATAGGTTAGGCTGAGCATCAAGAATTTCATGATATTGCCAAAGTGCTTCTGATACTTTTTCTGCTGAGCTACTTGATACTAAGGTTGCAGCAACTTCTTCTGTAATAAGCAGCGCCCAACGATTGTCAGAGACTTTAACCGCTGTTCCACCAGAGATAGCACGCACGTTACCTTGGCTTTCTGAGATTGAATCAATGTACTGATCCGCAGATACGCCCATCACACCGATAACAACATCTGTCGTTTGCTCGATATCAACCTTAGAGAACACGGCGTATTTTTTGATTTCGACCAGCTCTACTTCAATCGCAGATTTAGGCTGCATGAGTGCGTAACCGCCATTGTGATGGAACAGGCGGAAGATACTCCATACCTTTCCTTTTGCATCACAGTGCGCGCCTAACGTGGATTCATCATTAGGAAGAGTGACGACATCGCACGTTACTTGACCCTGTAGGTACGACTTTTTGTCATCGCCTATCATGGTGATTGCGCTCCAGTCTGACACGTGTGTCATCATCAGTTCTGGAAGCGATTCATTTTGCGTATGAGCGAGTGGCTGAAATGTGTTTTTCCAATCCATTTTATCTTTCCTAAGAATTTTATTTGGCTCTATGTTAATCCGGTTCTGTTTCTTTGTCAGCCTAGGTTTTTTGTGAGCTTAGATAGGGACTGTGACTCACATAGTAGTTGCAGGGCGTATGACTTGTTACACTCCGAGAAAGAAAAATTATAGGTGAGGATAGCCAATGTACACTGCAGAGCAGAAAGCACGAATTAAATGGGGTTGCCGTCGCGGCATGTTAGAACTTGATGTAGTCATCATGCCATTTTTCGAAGAGTGTTTTGATTCATTGCAAGAGCAGGAACAGCGCGAGTTTGTTTCTCTATTAGAGTGTGATGACCCAGATTTGTTTACTTGGGTAATGGGACACGGACGCAGTGAAAACCTAGGCCATGCATCAATGGTTGATAAAATTGTCGCACACAACCTCAGCAAGGTTCGTTAAGCTTCAGCTTAACCCTTCGTATTCCGCATTATTTGCAAAAGGCACTATTTTTGGGTGCCTTTTGTTTTTCATCGTCCTGTCTTCTATCCCACTTGCCGCCAGCCTTTATTGCTTAGCTTTAATGATCCGTTTGTTCAAAAGCAACCATGTGATTCTAAATAGTGCCTATGGGCGTTTTGATTACAGAGAGGATGGTGATATTCGACTCAATGACCGAACTTACCGACTCAAGTTCGTTGATAGAATCTGGGCGCAGTTCTTCGTTAAATTACAGTTTGAATGTGGGTATTCGGTACTGCTTTGGCGAGACAGCTGTTGCGAGCGCGAATATCGTCATTTTCTGGCGAACTTACAACGAGCACGCTAGAGAAGCCAAACTATTCGATGAAAGAAAGTATTAGATAAAAGAAAGCGTTAGACAAAAGAAAAGGGAGCACTCGGCTCCCTTTCGTTTAATCATTTTCCGCTGACGGCTAATTCGCTAAGCACGTTTAATCAATTATTATGATTGGCGTTTCTCTGGTGTCAGAATCGTTGGGCCACTGTCTTCAGCAAGTTCAGGGTAATCCAACGTGTAGTGAAGGCCGCGGCTCTCTTTGCGTTGCATTGCACAACGAACCATTAGCTCTGCCACCTGTAGCAAGTTACGCAGTTCTAATAGGTTATTCGAAACCTTGAAGTAGCTGTAGTACTCATGAGTTTCTTGTTGCAGCATCTGAATACGACGCAATGCACGCTCTAGTCGTTTATCCGTTCGAACAATGCCCATGTAATCCCACATGAACAGGCGCAGTTCGTGCCAGTTGTGTTGAATGATAACTTCTTCATCACTGTTGGTGACTTGGCTTTCATCCCATGCTGGTAGTTCAGCGCACAGTTGAGATTGGTCGATGTTCTCAACGATATCTTTTGCTGCTGCCCATGCGTAAACCACACACTCAAGCAGTGAGTTAGAAGCCATACGGTTTGCACCATGTAAGCCGGTGTAGCTCACTTCGCCAATCGCATACAAGTTCGTTAGGTCGGTTTGACCTTGCTTATTCACCATGACACCACCACAAGTGTAGTGAGCAGCTGGCACGATAGGGATCGGCTCTTTGGTCATGTCGATGCCCAAGTCCATCAAGCGTGTATGGATCATCGGGAAGTGTGCTGTGATGAATTCTTCAGGCTTGTGGCTGATATCAACATACATACAGTCGGCACCCAGGCGCTTCATTTCGAAGTCAATTGCACGAGCAACCACATCACGTGGAGCCAGTTCACCGCGCTCATCGAAGTCCTTCATAAAGCGAGAGCCATCTGGACGACGCAAGTAAGCACCTTCACCACGCAGTGCTTCCGTTAGTAGGAAGTTACGCGCTTCTGGGTGGAATAAACACGTTGGGTGGAACTGGTTGAACTCAAGGTTTGCCACACGACAACCCGCACGCCAAGCGATAGCAATACCATCACCTGAAGAAACATCTGGGTTAGAGGTGTATTGGTAAACCTTTGAAGCGCCGCCTGTTGCTAATACAACAAATTTAGCGCGCACGGTTTCAACGTGTTCTTGGTTACGGTTCCAAATGTAGGCACCGATCACCTTGTCTTTTGAACCACCAATCTTATCTTCAGTAATCAAATCCAGCGCATTGTGGCGCTCGAAGATCTCGATATTTGGGTGGTTGTTGACGTTATCTTGTAGTGAGGTTTGCATCGCCATGCCAGTTGCATCGGCAGCGTGCAGAATCCTGCGGTGACTGTGGCCACCCTCACGAGTGAGGTGATATTTTGGTTGGCCTTCTGTACTGTTCTCATCTTTATCAAATGGAACACCACCATCAATCAGCCATTGCACACACTCTTTCGCATTTTCAGCAATGAATTGAACTGTATCTTCTTCGCATAACCCAGCCCCAGCAATTTGAGTATCCTCTACATGAGACTCAATACTGTCCGACTCATCGAACACCGCGGCGATACCACCTTGTGCGTAATACGTCGATCCTTCGCTGCGTGGTCCTTTGCTTAATACAATTACTTTTGCATGTTCTGCTACGCGTAAGGCTAATGACAAGCCTGCCGCACCACTTCCTACCACTAATACATCACACTGATGTTCACGGTTTGCGTTCATAAAACTTATTAAATCCCGGGCTATAGTCGAGTTGTCCACTCTCAATTGACTTTGTCTTGTTTTAGGAGTTTGGCTAAGACTGTTATAATCTCTCCAGAGTCATCCTTAAACGCTATGCAAAATCAATATATAGACAGCTATCTAGAAATATTTAATTGCTCAATACCATTGCTTTTGCTCAAGTTTCCCCAAATTGATAGGGATAGCTATTTTTATTACATCACATTGTGAAACAATAATGGCAAATAATTTTAAGAAAGTTGGAACTTTCGGTATTTGGCTTAGTCACAATAGTGCTCTTGTAGACGGTGGTGTCAATACTACATTTCGCATAATTAGTACCCATATCTGTGAAGGTGAGGGTTATAACAATAGGAGTACCCGCTCGAATGAACGAGCAGCTAACCGATCAAGTGTTGATTGAGCGAGTTCAGAGTGGAGATAAGCAGGCATTTAACTTACTAGTGGTTAAGTATCAAAACAAAGTTTGTAATCTTATCTCTCGATACGTGAATAATTCCGGTGATGTACCTGATGTAGCACAAGAAGCTTTTATTAAAGCTTACCGCGCGATACCTAACTTTCGTGGCGAAAGTGCCTTCTATACATGGTTATACCGAATTGCCGTGAACACCGCTAAAAATCATATCGTTGCCCAAAGCCGTAGGCCGCCAGCAACCGATGTAGATGCAGAAGATGCAGAATATTACGAAACAGGCAGCGCGTTAAAAGAAATATCGAACCCTGAGAACTTAACGCTGTCAAAAGAATTGAAACAAGTCGTTTTTGGAGCGATTGAAGCGCTACCAGAAGACTTAAAAACTGCAATGACGTTGCGTGAGCTCGAAGGTTTGAGCTACGAAGAGATTGCAGAAGTAATGGATTGCCCTGTAGGAACCGTACGTTCGCGTATTTTCCGAGCTCGTGAAGCGGTGGAAAAGAAAATTAAACCTCTTTTGCAACGCTAGAACTTGTAATAATTATGGTGAAAATAATGGCTGATAAAGAAAAGCTTTCGGCACTCATGGATGGTGAAACGATCGATAAAGCTCTCATTGTAGATCTCGAATCCGATCAAGAAAGCATGGATACCTGGCAGAGTTACCATTTAATTGGTGATGTTATGCGTGGGGATGCGCCAGAAACTCCAGAGTGGAACATTGCTAATAGTGTAGCGGCAGCGCTTGAGAACGAGCCTGCACATGGTTCAATGTCGAACCTGCACCAAGTGCATGTTGAACCTACTGTTGCTCCAATTGAAGAGCAGCCAAAACCTCAGCAAGCGAAGCGTCAGCTTCCGGCGTGGTTACAACAGTTTGGACAAGTTGCCGTGGCAGCGTGTGTTTCATTAGCTGTTGTATTAGGTGTTCAACAATATGGTGGCAGCGACCCTGCAGCACCAGAGCAGTTGCCTGTACTCCAGACGATTCCATTTGCCGGTTCTGCGGAACCAGTAAGCTTAACGCGTGACTCTGTTGAGAAACCAGCATCTGAAGCTAATTTGCAAGAGCAGCGCAAACGCGTTCATGCAATGTTAGAAGATTATGAGCTGCAGCTAAGATTAAACAGTGATGCATCGCCAATGCAAGATGCACATCTAGAATCGGACATTGAATGAAGAAAATCCTGGTCAGTGCACTGACACTGTTCAGCTTGATGTCTCCAACAGCCTTTGCAGAGGAAACCACTGCAAAGGCGTTGTTGCATCAAATGAACGAGGCCAGTCAGCATCTAAATTACGAACTCTCCTACATTTTGATAAAGAAGAGCAGTATTGAACCTCTTGTTTATCGCCATGCAGTTAACGACGACCAACAACTTGCACACCTTGTTTATCTAAGTGGCCCTGTTCGTGAAGTCATTCGACGTGGCAATGAAGTTAGCTACATCGAACCGGGTACAGAGCCATTTACGATTCAGTCTGGCAGCATGGTTGCACCTGTTATTCCGATGATTAATCGAGATATCGAATCTCTGAATCAGTACTACGATTTTGTGAAAGTTGGGCGCTCTCGTGAAGCGGGCAGCACAACTCAAGTGCTGCGTGTCGTGCCGAAAGATGGCCTTCGCTACTCTTACGTGGTTTGGGTAGACGAAAAAACGAGTCTTCCTTTGCGTGCCGACCTTTTGGATCGTGATGGCGAAGTACTTGAACAGTACCGCACTATATCTTACGTGGTGAACGATAAGATTGCTGAGGCAATGGGTGGCTTGAACCAAGCTCAATTGCCGAAAGTTTTATCATTGCCGGAAGGCTTAGTGAGTGAAACTAACTGGCAAGCGTCTTGGATTCCTGAAGGGTTTAAGTCAAAAGAGCTTAGCCGCTATCAAATGGCTGCGACCGATAAAATGGTTGAAAGTCAGCTTTTCAGTGATGGATTGTTTAGCTTTTCGGTTTATATCGCTGAAAAAGACGAGCATTCATTGAAAGGGCAGCTAGTACGTCAAGGGCGTAGAACCTTGCACAGCTTAGTGATTGGCGACAAAGAGATCTCAGTGGTTGGTGACATTCCGCCAGCAACTGCAAAACGTATCGCTCAGTCAGTTACATTCAATAAATCGGTACAAGCGCAATGATGACCGCGCTGGCGACCGTTAGCTCGGTTGAACAAAAAGGTAAGCAATACTTTGTTCAACTGAGCTGCGAACAACAAACCAGTTGCAGCAGTTGCTCTTCTCAAAAAAGTTGCGGTACGGGTATTGTGACCAAGGCTGTTGGCAATAAATCTTTGTTTTGGCAGCTTAAAACCAAGAGCTTAGTCAAAGCAGGACAAATCGTAGAAATTGGCTTTCCAGAAAAAAGCCTACTTCAATCGGCAGCCATTGTTTATCTCATCCCACTTTTCATGTTGATGATTGGTGCTGGTTTTGGACAACTCTTGTTACAACCCTTACTCCAAGGGGGCGAGGGCATTGTTATCTTAAGTGCAGCACTGTTTACTGCTGGTGGGATTGCCTTAGCGAAGCGGTTAGCCAAACCCATGGAAGACAAATCCAAGCAAGAAGTCGTCTTGATTCGAATCCTAGGTGAGTCTCTCGTCTAATTTATGATGCTTCTTGCCCTTAAATTGGGTAGAATCTGCCAACTTGATTGAAATGCCGCCACCAATGCTGACTGTAGATTGGACGCGTCGCGGCTTTCTTATTATCCCTATTCAAAGAGTTTAGTCACACCAAGCCTATGAAGCACATTCGTAATTTTTCGATTATCGCCCACATCGACCACGGTAAGTCGACCCTTTCTGACCGCTTAATCCAAGTTTGTGGAGGATTAAGTGAACGTGAGATGGCAGCTCAAGTCCTCGATTCTATGGATATAGAACGCGAGCGTGGTATTACAATTAAAGCGCAGAGTGTGACTTTAGATTACAAAGCTAAAGATGGTGAAACTTACCAACTTAACTTTATCGACACTCCTGGACACGTAGACTTCTCTTACGAAGTATCTCGTTCTCTAGCTGCTTGTGAAGGCGCACTACTTGTAGTGGATGCTGGCCAAGGTGTTGAAGCACAAACTCTAGCAAACTGTTACACAGCAATCGAAATGGAACTGGAAGTAGTGCCAATCTTGAACAAGATTGACTTACCTGCAGCTGAACCAGAACGTGTTGCTGAAGAAATCGAAGAGATCGTTGGCATCGATGCGATGGAAGCGACTCGCTGTTCTGCGAAAACAGGTTTGGGTGTTGATGATGTTCTAGAAAACATCGTAACGGCAATCCCGCCACCGGAAGGTGATCCTGAAGCGCCTCTACAAGCGTTGATCATTGACTCTTGGTTCGATAACTACCTCGGCGTAGTTTCTTTGGTTCGTATCAAAAACGGTAAGCTGAAGAAGAACGACAAGATCAAAGTAATGTCGACAGACCAAGTATGGGGTGTTGACCGTCTAGGTATCTTCACGCCTAAGCAAATCGACACGACAGAGCTAAATACTGGCGAAGTAGGTTGGGTTGTTTGTGGTATTAAAGACATCCTAGGTGCGCCAGTTGGTGATACGTTGACGCTTGCAAAAGGCGGCAGCACTGAACGTCTACCTGGTTTCCAAAAAGTGAAGCCTCAGGTATACGCAGGTCTATTCCCTGTATCATCTGATGATTACGAAAACTTCCGTGACGCGTTAGGCAAACTAAGCCTGAACGATGCATCACTGTTCTTCGAACCAGAAAGTTCAGCAGCACTTGGTTTTGGTTTCCGTTGTGGCTTCTTAGGAATGCTTCACATGGAGATCATCCAAGAGCGTCTAGAGCGTGAATACGACCTAGACCTAATCACAACTGCACCAACAGTAGTGTATGAAGTTGTAAAAACAGATAAAACAGTTCTGTACGTTGATAGCCCGGCTAAACTGCCAGCGGTTAATGACCTAGAAGAAATTCGTGAACCAATTGCACGCTGTAATATTTTGGTACCTTCGGACTACCTAGGTAACGTAATTACACTGTGTGTTGAGAAGCGTGGCGTACAAGTAGACATGGTTTACCACGGTAATCAAGTTGCTGTAACGTACGACCTTCCTATGGCAGAAGTAGTTCTAGACTTCTTCGACCGTCTGAAGTCAACGTCTCGCGGTTACGCATCATTGGATTACAACTTCCAGCGCTACGAACCATCAAACATGGTACGTGTAGACGTATTATTGAATGGCGAAACGGTTGATGCACTAGCGATCATTACGCACAAAGATATTGCTCAGTCTCGTGGTCGTCTACTGGTAGAGAAGATGAAAGAATTCATCCCTCGTCAGATGTTCGATATCGCGATTCAAGCAGCGATTGGTAACCACATCATTGCTCGTTCTACAGTGAAACAACTGCGTAAGAACGTAATCGCAAAATGTTACGGTGGTGATATCAGTCGTAAGAAGAAACTTCTTAAGAAACAAAAAGAAGGTAAGAAGCGTATGAAGCAGATCGGTAACGTTGAACTGCCTCAAGAAGCATTCTTAGCAATTCTTCATGTTGGTAAAGACTAACTTTATCCAGCATTAAACGAATAATTGAAAGTGGAAGAGTAGCTCGCTATTCTTTCACTTTCGTTATTTTTAAAGAAATGAAATTTAAGGGATATCAATGGCTAATACATTTTCGCTTATCTTAGTGATCGTAACTCTAGTGACCGGCATTGTATGGGCGTTGGAAAAGTTTGTGTGGGCGAAGAAGCGCCAGCAAAAACTTGCTGACGTTGAAGCACAATCGAATGGCCTAGACGCTGAAACCAGCGCAAAAGTTACGGCTCAGCCTTGGTGGGTTGAGAACAGTGTGTCCATTTTCCCGGTAATTGCATTTGTTTTGATCTTGCGTTCATTCATCTATGAACCGTTTCAAATCCCTTCTGGCTCGATGATGCCAACCCTTTTGGTTGGTGATTTCATCTTGGTAGAGAAGTACGCGTACGGTCTAAAAGACCCAGTATGGCGCACTCAATTGGTAGAAACAGGCAAGCCAGAACGCGGTGACTCAATCGTATTTAAGTACCCACCTCAGCCAAACATCGACTACATTAAGCGTGTTGTTGGTATGCCTGGTGACACTATTCGCTACAGCAGTCGTAAAGAGATCTGCATTCAGGCGAAGGGTACAAGTAGCTGTGAACCAGTGAAACTAAGTAATGTTGAAGAGAGCCAATTTATTCAAGATGGTGTGCCTCTGATTCAGCTGAACGAACAGCTTGGAGACGTAGAGCACCAGATTTTAGTTAACCCATTACGCCGTGATCGTGTGCAAGCATATCAGCCTCGCAATGGTGTTAACGAATGGGTCGTTCCAGAAGGCCAGTACTTTGTGATGGGTGATAACCGTGACAACAGTGCCGATAGCCGTTACTGGGGCTTTGTCCCTGAAGCAAACCTTGTTGGTAAGGCCGTTGCTATTTGGATCAGCTTCGAATTCGAACGCGGTTCAGACAGTGTACTTCCAACATGGATTCCTACTGGTGTGCGTTTTAATCGCATCGGTGGGATTCATTAATCGATCACATAACACATCGAGAGAGCATGAATTCTCCAATTGATAAACTAGAGAGAAAGATTGGCTATCAGTTTAATGATGCCGATCTTATCCACTTGGCGCTGACTCACCGCAGCGCCGCAGGTAAACATAACGAACGTCTTGAGTTTCTGGGCGATTCAATTTTAAGTTTTGTTATCGCTGATGATCTTTACCACCGTTTTCCTAAGGTAAACGAAGGTGATATGAGCCGCATGCGCGCAACATTAGTTCGTGGTCATACATTGGCAGAACTAGGTCGTGAATTCGAACTAGGAGATTACTTAAAATTAGGTCCAGGTGAGTTGAAGAGTGGCGGTTTCCGTCGTGATTCTATTCTAGCGGATGCGGTTGAAGCGATCATCGGTGCTGTCTATTTAGACAGTGATACCGAGACGGTTCGCGGCATTATTTTAAGCTGGTACCAATCTCGCCTGGATGCTATTCAGCCTGGAGTATCTCAAAAAGATCCGAAAACTCGCCTACAAGAGTTTTTGCAAGGTCGAAGAAATCCTCTACCTGTCTACACAGTGACTAATATTAAAGGTGAAGCACACAACCAAGAGTTTACGGTTGAGTGTGAAGTGGCAGGTGTGGATAAACCTGTTATCGGTAAAGGCACTAGCCGCCGCAAGGCAGAACAAGCGGCTGCTGAAACAGCATTAGAGCAACTAAGCAATGTCTGATAACAACCAAGATTTCGATATCGATGCATTCTTTTCATCTGATAGCAAAAAAACAGGCCTACCGGAAAACCAACACTGTGGCTTTATCGCTATTGTCGGTCGCCCAAATGTAGGTAAGTCGACGCTTCTGAACCATATTCTGGGTCAGAAGATTTCTATTACATCACGTAAACCACAGACGACACGCCACCGTATTATGGGCGTTGAAACTGAGGGTGATTACCAAGCGATCTTTGTTGATACTCCTGGACTTCATATTGAAGAAAAGCGTGCCATCAACCGCTTGATGAACCGTGCGGCGAACAGCTCACTGAGTGATGTAAACCTAGTATTCTTCCTTGTCGATGGTACTCACTGGACTGACGACGATGAGATGGTTCTGAACAAACTGAAGAAGACTGACTTCCCAGTTGTACTTTGCATCAACAAAGTAGATAACGTTCAAGACCGTACTAACGTGATGCAGCACATGATGGAAGTCTCTAAGAAGATGGACTTCATTGACGTTGTGCCAATCTCTGCGAAGCAAGGTAAAAACATTGATGTACTGCGTAAGCACGTACGTGCACATTTACCTAAAGCGACACACCACTTCCCTGAAGAATACGTGACTGATCGCTCGCAACGTTTTATGGCCTCTGAAATTATCCGTGAAAAGCTGATGCGCTTTACGGGTGACGAGCTACCTTACTCAGTAACGGTTGAAATCGAACGTTTCGATTACAACCCAGATAACGATGGCTTCCACATCAATGCACTGATTCTTGTTGAGCGTACAGGCCAGAAGAAAATGGTGATTGGTAAAGCGGGCGAGAAGATCAAAACGATTGGTCGTGAAGCGCGCATCGATATGGAAGAGCTATTCGGCCGTAAGGTTTACCTAGAGACTTGGGTCAAGGTTAAATCTGGCTGGGCTGATGATGAGCGTGCACTTCGCTCGTTAGGCTACATCGACGATCTATAATATATTGAACGTCACTTTCTGAGATTAAGAAAGTTGAACTGAAGATAAATCCAAGAGAGAGTGCGAACTCTCTCTTTTTGTATCTGTAATAAGGGTAAGTGATTGAGCGAAGGGTTACAGCGATGCTTTGTGTTGCACCGTCGACCATACAGTGAGTCGAGCCTGATCTTGGACGTCTTCAGCGAAGAGTTCGGTCGGGTGACGTTGATGTCTAAAGGCGCTCGCAGCAAGCGTTCTAATTTGAAAGGTGCATTACAACCTTTTACGCCGCTACTGCTTAAGTGGTCTGGTAATGGTTCGATGAAAACCTTACGCCAAGCTGAACCCATCAGCTTGGGGCTTCCTCTCGCCGGTATTAATCTGTATTCAGGCATGTACGTGAACGAGCTTATCGGTCGGGTATTGATGGCGGAAGTACCTATGCCTGCACTTTTTCACGACTATCTTCATGCTTTAACAGAGCTGGCGCATAATGATAATCCTGAGCCAGCACTGCGTCGCTTTGAGCTGGCTCTATTATCCGCTATGGGTTATGGCGTCGACTTTTTACACTGCGCGGGCACTGGTGAAGCGATCGATCCGAGCATGACTTATCGCTATCGAGAGCAGAAAGGTTTCATCGCTTCGGTGCGTCGAGACAACCTGACTTTTATGGGCGATGAACTTATCGCAATCAGTGAACGTAGGTTTATCACTAAAGAGCAGTTAAAAGCGGCAAAACGCTTTACACGCATAGCCTTAAAGCCGTATCTTGGCGGCAAACCATTAAAAAGTAGAGAGCTATTTATGCCAACAATAGCCCTCTCTAGAGCACGGAGTATTGGAAAATGAGCTCAATCCTTTTAGGCGTTAATATCGACCATATTGCAACACTACGTAATGCACGTGGTACTAAATACCCAGATCCAGTACACGCAGCTGAAATTGCTGAACGTGCGGGTGCTGACGGCATTACTGTTCACCTGCGTGAAGACCGTCGTCATATCGTTGACCGCGATGTACGTATTCTGGCTGAAACACTTCAAACTCGTATGAATTTGGAGATGGCAGTAACGGATGAGATGGTTCAAATTGCCCTCGATACTAATCCTGAGTTTGTTTGTCTGGTTCCAGAGAAGCGTGAAGAGCTAACCACTGAAGGTGGCTTGGATGTGGTTGGTCAACTTGAAAAGATCAAAGCTGCGACGGAAAAACTGTCTGCTGCTGGCATTAAGGTGTCTCTGTTTATCGATGCTGACCGTGAGCAAATCGACGCAGCAAAAGCGTGTGGCGCACCGTTCATTGAACTGCACACTGGCCATTATGCCGATGCTAAAACAGAAGAAGACCAACAAGATGAGCTGAAAAAGATTGCTGCAGGCGCAAGCTACGCGGACGATCTTGGTATCACAGTCAATGCGGGTCATGGTCTGACTTACCACAACGTCGCACCGATTGCGGCACTTCCAGAGATCTACGAGCTGAACATCGGTCACTCGATCATGGGACGTGCAGTGTTTGATGGTTTGAACAAAGCAGTTGCAGACATGAAAGCCGTGATGGAAACAGCACGCAACAACGCTTAGTTTTCTAAACCGTAAGCGACGAATTAGTAGAATTAATAGATAGAAGTTTAGTAGTAGGGTAAGCATGGCTGTTGTTGGATTAGGTACAGATATCGCAGAAATTGAGCGTGTTGAAAAGGCATTATCACGAAGTGGTGACGCTTTTGCCCAGCGTATTTTGACCGATTCTGAATTTGAAGTATTCCAGCAACTCAAGCAAAAAGGGCGTTACCTTGCAAAACGTTTTGCTGCCAAAGAAGCGGCATCTAAGGCGTTAGGCACGGGTATCGCGCTGGGTGTGACCTTTCACGACTTTGAGATTTCAAACGATGAGCATGGCAAGCCAGTTCTGAGCTTGCATAGAAAAGCGCGTGAAATCGCAGAGGCAAATGGCACAACATCGATTCATTTGACTATCTCGGATGAGCGTCACTACGCTGTGGCAACGGTGTTACTCGAATCGTAAACAGATTATCGCTACTTTATATCTAGTGCTCTAGGTACTAGACAGAAAAAAGCAGAGCTCATGAGCTCTGCTTTTTTATTGGCGGGTAAACCGTTTACTGAATATTGGTGAGTAACAAGTACCCGCTAGGTCTTAGCCGGTTTCAAGTAATGAATCGCGGTTGCTTGAACCTTGTCTAATTCATCCTGAAGCTCGAAAAGCTCCGGTTCAATGTCTTCAACAGAAGTACCTGAACGCAGCTCTTTCTCTATCGTCGCACACACCGATTTTAGTCTTGGTACGCCGCTGTACGAGCTGCTGCCATGCATCTTGTGGATGATGTGTATCAGCTCTTCAACGGGGTAGTCACTGTCTTCTATCGCTTTATCTGCTGCCTCATAAACTTCTGGAATAAAGTCTACGAGCATTTGCAGCATATCGCGTGCGAGGTCTTCTTTATTAGCGGCCTGCTTCATCGCAGCTTGCCAATCAATGATGATGTTTGTGTGCACGCTGGCTTCAGTTTCTGACACTGGACCGTTGTCGACTTCAGCAGAGACCGCTGGGTGGTCTGGATCTATTTTTTCGATGTGCTCAACCTCAGAGGTCGAGCTCCAATGAATCAGAACCTGCTGTAAAACATGCTCTTCAATAGGTTTGGTTAGGTAGTCATCCATGCCCGCTTCAAGCAGTCGGTCTCGTTCGCCAATCATTGCATGTGCGGTCACGGCAATTACAGGTGTATGCGCATTGTTCGCCAGTTTTTTGATGTTCTGACAAGCGGTCACACCGTCCATCTGTGGCATTTGAATATCCATGAAGACGATATCAAATGGCGTCTCTGTCGCTTTGTCTATCGCTTGCTGACCACTGGTACAACTGATGACGGTTTCTACTCGCTCTTTGAGCAGTGCGGTGATCAGTTTTAGGTTGGCTGGGTTGTCGTCGACCGCTAATACCGTAAGCGGAAGCTTCTCTTCTGAATGTGTTTCAATCGCTGGTGCAATCAAGGTTGGTGCCTGATTCGATACCAGAGTTTGCAGTAACTTCTTACGAGAAAGAGGCTTAGTGATGCACTGAACATCGACCTCTTTCATTAGTTGCTCACCTAACGCTAGCTCGGTACTTGGTGTACCAATAATCACGTTTTGAGCAATCTTCTTCGCACCTATCGCCCAACCACTCACGGTATCAAATTGATATTCTTGGTTGGCGGCTAGGTTAAGCAGAACGTAGTCATACGAGGTGGTCTCGTCTGGCATCACCGAACGATACGTTATCACTAAGCCTTCTTGAGTTAGGATTTGCTGAGTAATCGATGCCGCTTGCATGTTTGGCTCGATAAGCAGCAGTTGTTTGTCTTGCAGACACTGAGTCTCAATCAGCTCTGTCATCGGCATATCGGTCGTTGATAGTCTCAAGGTGAACCAGAAGGTGGAACCTTGGTGCAGACGACTGGTTAGGCTGATCTCTCCGCCCATTTGACTGACCAGTTTTTGGGTGATAACCAGACCTAAGCCTGTACCACCATAACGACGAGAGATACTTGCATCGGCTTGGCTGAAGGCTTGGAAAAGCTGAGCTTGTTGACGCTCCGAGATACCAATACCCGTATCTCGAACCATGAACTGCAGCTCGATGTTGTCTTCGCTTTGTGAGCGCAGCTCAACGCTGATATCAATGTTGCCGCGCTCGGTAAACTTAATTGAGTTACCGACTAGGTTAGTCAGGATCTGTTGAATACGCAGTGGATCGCCCACCACGCCTGGCGGTACTTTTGGATCGATCTTCAGTGTCAGCTCTAGACCTTTCTCATGAGCGTTGGTTGCTTGAAGGTTTACTACCTCTTCAAGGCTGGCTTGGAACTCAAATGGAATGTTCTCTAGCGCTAATTTACCGGCTTCAAGTTTCGAGAAGTCCAAGATATCGTTGATGATGCTAAGCAGGTTGTTTGCCGAACGTTCAATGGTTTGCAGGTAATCGGTTTGACTGTTCGATAGGTGAGTCTTGAGCATTTGACGAGTAAAGCCAATCACACCGTTCAATGGGGTTCTCAGTTCGTGAGACATATTCGCCAAGAACTCAGACTTAACACGAGCCGCTTCTTGCGCGCGTTTTTTCGCAATGTCTAACTCAACGTTTTGAATCTCTAGTTGCTCAAGGGTTTCACGCAAGTCTGATGTGGCTTGGTCGATACTGTGCTGCATCTCGACGTGATATTCTGATAGCGATACCGCCATCGCATTGATACCGTTTTTCAGTGAGTCTAGCTCACCATGCATCTTACCTTCGATACGTACATCTAGGTGACCACGACGAATTCGGTCGACCATATTTTTCATGTGCGTGATCGGTTGAGTCACATCGTGCATTAAGCGGAACGCAAACACGCCCGATAAACCAAGCCCGAGAATCAATACCAAGAAGGCAGAGAATACTTCTTGATATTGCTGCAATCGAAGTGATGACAGATCTAACTCAATCGCAATATAGCCGATCGCTTGATTGGCTTGAGATTGACCGTTGGCTGAGTTGATGTACTGGCCTTCGGCGATGATAGGCGTCCGCAGGATCAGCGTGTTATCGAGCAGATTCGATGAGCTTAAATGCGGGATCGGTTTATCTTTGGGATAGGTTAGGCTTTCAAAATCGGGGTGGAAGTTTGAGGTTACAAATAACTCATGACGTTCATCAAACACCGCGATACTGCGCACCAGCTTAGAATTCTTTCGATGCGCATAGCTAATAAGCTGACGAACAGACTCTCGACTTTCGAGCTTCATGCCTGATTCACTCGCAATCGCAAGTGGTTCAATGATGCTAGTACCAGTGTTAACCACCTGACCCTCAAGGTCTTGATAGCGGTTAAATGAGAAAAATGCACTCAATAGCAACCCAATAATCAGGGTTGGAGCTAGAGTTAAGGTAATTACACGGGCTCTTAAGCCATATCTGGTCATGTTCTTTAATTACATCGAGGTCTGGATATGGGAAAATAACGCACACAATGGCGGTTAAGTGAACGGTAAGCTTAATCAAAGCCGTGACGTTCGACAATGATTCCAAGACATAATAGTGAGTCCTGGATACCAATTACTTATTAAAAGATACATTAGGCACAAGCAATGGCACGTTTTTTCCAACCAAAAAAGAAAACTCAACTCGAGACCAAGCATCAATCGGTTTTGGTTGAACGAATGGATCACAATGGCGCTGGCATCGCTTATCAAAAGAATAAACCGGTTTTCATTGATGGCGCATTGCCCGGTGAGCAGGTGGTTATTCAACTTACTGAGAACAAAAGTAAGTTTTCGCGAGCTAAGCTCATCAAGTTATTGAAGCCGAGCGAGCAGCGTTTGAAGCCGTTTTGTAAGCACTTTAATCAGTGTGGTGGCTGTCACCTCCAACACCTTGGTTACTCTTCTCAGGTTGAGCATAAATCGCAATCTCTGACCCATCTGATGAGCCAATACCAAACGGCCAACACTGAAGTTGCACAACCTATTGTCGGTGATGAAACCGGTTATCGACGTCGCGCACGTATCAGCCTATTTGTTGATAAAAAGACACAGCAGCTTCAGTTCGGTTTCCGTAAGAAGCAAAGTAAGCAGATTGAAAATATCACCGACTGTGCCGTGCTTGATCCTCGCCTCAATGTATTGCTGCCAAAACTGAAAAATTTACTGAACACTTTCAACAACCTTACGTCTTTAGGACACGTTGAATTGGTGTTGGGCGATACTGGTCCTGTAATGGTGTTACGTCACCTTAAGCCTTTGGTTGAAAAAGATGAGCAAGCGCTGATTGCGTTAGTAAAAGAAGAAGGCGCTACGCTGTACTCGATGCCTGAAACCGATAAGTTGGTTCGCTTAGTAGGCGATGCACCTTCTTATAGTGAAACTGGCGTGACGTTACCTTTTGAGCCAAACCACTTTATCCAAGTAAACCAGAAAGTGAATCAGCAGATGGTGGCTCAAGCGATTGAGTGGCTAGAGCCTCAAGCGGATGAGCGAGTGCTCGACCTATTTTGTGGTCTCGGTAACTTCAGTTTGCCTATCGCGCAACAATCGGCGTTTGTGGTTGGTGTAGAAGGCGTTGATGAAATGGTTCAGCAAGCCACATCTAATGCAGCGTTAAACCAGTTAAGTAATACGGAATTTTACCAAGCTAACCTTGAAGAAGACTTATCTTCACAGCCTTGGGCAAAAGAGAAATTCGATAAAGTATTGCTTGACCCGGCACGTGCGGGAGCGAGTGGGATCGTTGATCAAATTTCAGCGTTAGGAGCGAAGCGTGTGGTTTATGTTTCGTGTAATCCTGCTACTCTAGCTAGAGATTCTGAGAGCTTAGAAAAACAAGGCTATCAATTAGCCAAACTGGGTATGTTGGACATGTTCCCACACACCAGTCATCTCGAATCGATGGCTCTCTTTATCAAGGCTTAGAGGCCCTTAAACAAGGCTTCAAATGAATCACAAAGGCGCAGGGAAGCCTGCGCTGATATCAATATGGTCGAACTAACTTGGAACCAGTTAGTCATATTGAATTGGGTATAAAACATAATAACTAGGAAGGCATGATGGTTGCGGTACGAAGCGCACATTTAAACCCAAGCGAACAGTTTGAGCTAGAAAGTTGGATTGCGTCACTGAATCAAGACGCAAAGACCTCGAATAAACTGATCAAAGTTTATCGTCACTGTGAAGAGCTATTAAAAGATCACGAGCAAGCATCGCTCTTGCTTTGGCGTGGCCGCGAGATGATCGAAATCTTGGTTACGCTGTCTATGGACCGTGCCACTTTAATTGCAGCGCAACTTTTCCCCGTCGTCTCAAGCGGCGTTTTTGAGCGCGAAGCGTTTGAAGAAAGCTATGGTAAAGAAACCGTAAAGTTGATCGATGGCGTTGAAGAAATGGCGGCCTTAGGCCAGTTAAACGTGACCCTTGAAGGCAGCGCTGCCTCGGGTCAAGTTGATAACGTTCGCCGTATGCTACTGGCGATGGTCGACGATTTCCGCTGCGTAGTCATCAAACTCGCTGAACGAATCTGTAACCTTATCGAGGTAAAAAAAGCGCCTGATGCTGTGCGTCGCGCGGCCGCAAAAGAGTGTTCTAACATCTACGCTCCGCTCGCTAACCGTTTAGGTATTGGTCAGCTTAAATGGGAAATCGAAGATTACGCATTCCGTTACCAACAGCCAGACACCTACAAGCAGATTGCTAAACAGCTGTCTGAACGTCGTATCGTACGTGAACAATACATTAAAGACTTCGTTGACGACTTAACGGCGGAAATGAACCGTTCAAGCATCAATGCAGAAGTCAGCGGTCGACCAAAACACATCTACAGCATCTGGCGTAAGATGCAGAAGAAAGGCTTGGACTTCGATGAGCTCTTTGACGTACGTGCGGTACGTATCATCGCCGACCAGCTCCAAGACTGCTATGCCGGCCTAGGTGTGGTTCATACCAAATACAAACATCTACCAAGTGAATTTGATGACTATGTGGCGAATCCTAAGCCAAATGGTTACCAGTCTATTCACACCGTGGTTCTGGGCCCTGAAGGCAAGACCATTGAGATTCAGATCCGTACCAAGCAAATGCACGAAGACTCTGAGTTGGGTGTCGCTGCGCACTGGAAGTACAAAGAAGGTGCTTCAAGCGGACGCAGTGGCTACGACGAGAAAATCACTTGGTTGCGTAAACTTATCGATTGGCAAGAAGAGATGTCGGATTCTGGCGAAATGCTGGATGAAGTTCGTAGCCAAGTCTTCGATGATCGCGTATATGCCTTTACACCGCGCGGTGACGTGGTCGATCTACCAATGGGTGCAACCCCACTGGACTTCGCTTACCACATCCACTCAATGGTTGGACACCGCTGTATCGGTGCCAAAGTAGCAGGCCGTATCGCACCGTTCACTCATAAATTATCGATGGGTGATCAGGTTGAAATCATTACTCAGAAAGAACCGAACCCATCACGTGATTGGCTAAACCCAACCACAGGCTTCGTTCATTCAGGTCGTGCTCGCGCGAAGATTAACGCTTGGTTCCGTGCACAAAGCCGAGAGAAGAACCTCGAAGCGGGTCGAGACATCCTTGAGGCGGAACTTGCGAAAGTGGGTGCAACCTTAAAAGATGCCGACCAATACGCTCTGAGACGCTTTAACGTCAACACGCCAGATGAGCTTTATGCTGGTATCGGCAGTGGCGACTTACGTATTAACCAAGTGGTTAATCACATTAATGCGTTGGTGAATAAGCCTACGGCGGAAGAAGAAGACAAGAAAGCGCTCGAGAAATTGCTTGAGTCGGAAAACAAGCCAGCACAACAGAGTCGTCCGAAGAAAGATGCGGTAGTGGTTGAGGGCGTTGATAACCTAATGACGCACCTAGCGCGTTGCTGTCAGCCAATCCCAGGTGATGTGATTAAAGGTTACATCACTCAAGGTCGTGGTATCTCAGTGCACCGTGCTGACTGTGAGCAGCTAGGCGAGCTTAGTATGCACGCGCCAGAACGTATCATTGATACTGTTTGGGGCAACGGCTTTGTTGGTTCATACATCCTAACGCTGCGTGTTGAAGCGCTAGAGCGTAATGGCTTGTTGAAAGACATCACCTCACTGTTCTCGAACGAAAAGATCAGCGTGACCACAATGAAGAGCCGTATCGACTATAAACGTCAGCTATCGGTAATGGATTTCGATTTGGAAGTGACCAATATTGAAATTCTGAGTCGCGTGACCAGTCGAGTTGAGCAAATCAAAGATGTGATGAGCGTAAAACGCCTAGGCTAAAATTCTCGTCATACTTGAAGCTGATGGCGTTGTTGCCTGCGCGCACTCGCTCAATCACATAGGCAAGCTATGCTCAGGAGTCTCGCTTGCTTGTCGCCTAGCCACAGTTTCAATTATTTAGAGAATTAGACAGTATCAACAAAGGTGAGTGGTTTTGGCTGCTCACCTTTTTTAGTTTTAGAAGACGTTATAAATTTAAAAATCAAAGACAGTGAATAGGAAGAAAACAATGAATCACCCGATTGAACAACTTGAACAGATTATGACTAAGCTGCGCGATCCAGAAGGTGGTTGTCCTTGGGATTTGAAACAAAATTTTGAAACAATTGTGCCGCATACTATCGAAGAAACCTACGAGGTGGTGGACGCGATTCACAACAAAGATTGGCCGAACCTACAAGAAGAACTGGGTGACCTGCTATTTCAGGTGATTTTCTACAGCCAGCTCGCGAAAGAGCAGGGACTGTTTGAGTTCTCTGATGTGGTCGATGGCATTAATGAGAAGCTAACACGCCGTCATCCGCATGTGTTTTCTGATACCGAGTTTGCGAGCGATGAAGAAATTAATGCCAACTGGGAAGCTGAAAAAGCCAAAGAAAAAGCTCAGGCAGGCAAAACTCAAGAAAGTATTCTAGACTCAATACCAAACTCTCTACCTGCGCTTTCACGTGCTACAAAGATTCAAAAACAGGTAGCGAAATATGGCTTTGATTGGGACTCTATTGGCCCAGTGGCTAATAAGGTTTTAGAGGAAGTCGATGAGGTGTTGGAAGAAGCACTCCAAGTGACGCCAAATGAAGATTTGGTTGAAGAAGAGTTGGGTGATTTGCTGTTTGCGACGGTCAATTTGGTGCGACATTTGGGTAAAAATCCAGAGTCGGCGCTCAATAAAGCCAATCTGAAGTTCTCACGTCGCTTTAAAGGGGTGGAACAAAAAGTTCGTCAGCAAGATAAAATTTTGACCGATTTTTCACTACAACAGCTTGATTCCATGTGGGATGAAGTCAAGGTGGCGGAGAAAAGATAACCAAAGCTTTTATCATGAATTGATTTGAAGCAAAAAATAAAAAATAGCAGTGTGATAGATTTCACGTTGTGGCGATAAGGGGCTTCTGGTATATTTTCATCCCGTCCAGAAGTAGTCCATTTCCCTCATTCAACCAATTTCAGGTTAAACATGACGACAAATTACATTTTTGTTACTGGCGGGGTTGTATCCTCTCTAGGTAAAGGTATTGCTGCAGCATCTCTTGCGGCTATTTTAGAAGCTCGTGGTCTTAAAGTGACTATGATGAAGCTTGACCCTTACATCAACGTTGATCCAGGCACTATGAGCCCGACTCAGCACGGTGAAGTGTTCGTTACGGAAGATGGCGCTGAAACAGACCTTGACCTTGGTCACTATGAGCGATTCATTCGCACCAAGATGACTAAGCGTAACAACTTCACTGCAGGTCGTGTTTACTCAGACGTACTCGCTAAAGAGCGTCGCGGTGATTACCTAGGTGCAACTATTCAGGTTATCCCACACATCACTAACTCTATCAAAGAGCGTGTAATTTCTGGCGCATCTGGCCACGATATCGCGATCGTTGAAGTTGGTGGAACGGTTGGTGATATCGAATCTCTACCATTCATGGAAGCGATTCGTCAGCTAGCAGTAGAACTAGGCCGTGAACGCGCAATGTTCATGCACCTTACTCTAGTGCCATACCTAGCAGCTGCGGGCGAAGTGAAAACTAAGCCAACGCAACACTCTGTAAAAGAGCTACTGTCTATTGGTATTCAGCCAGACATCTTAGTTTGTCGTTCAGACCGCAACATTCCTTCGAACGAGCGTAAGAAAATTGCTCTGTTCTGTAATGTGCAAGAAAATGCAGTTATTTCTATGCGCGATGTTGACTCTATCTACAAGATCCCTCAGCTTATTAAAGCTCAAGGCACTGATGAACTTGTATGTAAGCGTTTCGGCATCACAGCTCCAGAAGCAGACCTGTCTGAATGGGAACAAGTAATTTACGAAGAAGCTAACCCAACGGGTGAAGTGACGATTGGTATGGTTGGTAAGTACATTGAACTACCAGACGCATACAAATCAGTAAATGAAGCGCTAAAACACGCGGGCTTGAAAAATCGCCTAAGCGTTAATATTAAATACGTAGATTCACAAGACGTTGAGTCTCGTGGCGTAGAAGTTTTAGAAGGCCTAGATGCAATCCTAGTTCCTGGTGGCTTTGGTGACCGTGGTGTTGAAGGTAAGATTCTTGCTGCTCAATACGCTCGTGAAAACAAAGTACCGTACTTAGGTATCTGTCTAGGTATGCAAGTCGCACTTATCGAGTACGCTCGTAACGTTGCGAAAATGGAAGGGGCACACTCTTCTGAATTCTGTACTGAAACTAAGTACCCAGTTGTTGGTCTTATCACTGAGTGGACTGATGGCGAAGGTAAAGTTGAAGAGCGTACAGAAACATCTGACCTTGGCGGCACAATGCGTCTTGGTTCACAGCTTTGTCACCTAGCGAAAGGGACGAAAGCTTACGAATTATACGGTAGCGCGACGATCCATGAACGTCACCGTCACCGTTACGAAGTGAACAACAATCTTCGTCCACAAATCGAAAAAGCGGGCCTAAAAGTATCGGGTCTATCTGCGGACAAGAAACTGGTTGAAGTTATTGAGAACCCGAACCACCCATGGTTCGTTGCTGCTCAATTCCACCCTGAGTTCACTTCAACACCTCGCGATGGTCACCCATTGTTTGCAGGTTTCGTTAAAGCGGCTGGCGAGTTCCAGCGCGGCGAGTTAGAGAAGTAAAAAGGAATACAGGTAGCTGCGTAAGTTGTGCTGCTACCTTTAAATTTGACATTTATATATTCAACGAGAAGGAAACATTCAATGTCTAAGATCGTTAAAGTTCTAGGTCGTGAAATCATCGATTCACGTGGTAACCCAACTGTAGAAGCTGAAGTACACCTAGAAGGCGGTTTCGTAGGTATGGCTGCTGCTCCATCTGGCGCATCTACTGGTTCTCGCGAAGCTCTTGAGCTACGTGACGGCGACAAATCACGTTTCCTAGGTAAAGGTGTTCTTAAAGCTATTGAAGCTGTAAACGGCCCAATCGCTGAAGCTCTAGTTGGTACTGACGCTAAAGCACAAGCTGACGTTGACCAAATCATGCTTGACCTAGACGGTACTGATAACAAGTCTAAGTTCGGCGCGAACGCTATCCTAGCTGTATCTCTAGCTAACGCAAAAGCTGCTGCTGCTGCGAAAGGCATGCCTCTATACGAGCACATCGCTGAGCTAAACGGTACTGCTGGTCAGTTCTCTATGCCTCTACCAATGATGAACATCATCAACGGTGGTGAGCACGCAGATAACAACGTTGACATCCAAGAGTTCATGATCCAACCAGTTGGCGCTAAAACTCTTAAAGAAGGTCTACGTATCGGCGCTGAAGTATTCCACAACCTAGCTAAAGTTCTTAAGTCTAAAGGCTACAGCACTGCAGTTGGTGATGAAGGTGGTTTCGCTCCTAACCTTAAGTCTAACGCTGAAGCTCTAGAAGTTATCGCAGAAGCTGTTGCAGCTGCTGGTTACGAACTAGGTAAAGACGTTACTCTTGCTATGGACTGTGCAGCATCTGAGTTCTTCGACAAAGAAGCTGGCATCTACAACATGAAGGGCGAAGGTAAAACTTTCACTTCTGAAGAGTTCAACCACTACCTAGCTGAGCTAGCGAACAACTTCCCAATCGTTTCTATCGAAGACGGTCTTGACGAGTCAGATTGGGATGGCTTCAAGCACCAAACTGAACTTCTAGGCGACAAGCTTCAAATCGTTGGTGACGACCTGTTCGTTACAAACACTAAGATTCTTGCTGAAGGTATCGAGAAAGGCGTAGCTAACTCTATCCTTATCAAGTTTAACCAAATCGGTTCTCTAACAGAGACTCTAGCTGCTATCAAGATGGCTAAAGACGCTGGCTACACTGCAGTAATCTCTCACCGTTCTGGCGAAACTGAAGATGCAACTATCGCTGATCTAGCGGTAGGTACAGCTGCAGGTCAAATCAAAACTGGTTCTATGAGCCGTTCTGACCGTGTTGCTAAGTACAACCAACTTATCCGTATCGAAGAAGCTCTAGGTTCTAAAGCTCCTTACAACGGTCTTAAAGAAGTTAAAGGTCAATAATTCCTAGCGAATTGTTAATCTAAGCTTTTTTAAATGCCTCGCTTATGCGGGGCATTTTTTTGCCTAAAATTCGTCATTCCCTAGACTGACGAAGGAAGGCATAGGGAATCTCTTATTTACCTTTGACGCGATAGATTCCCAACTCAGTCGTTCCTCCTTCTTGGGAATGACGAGAGCAGGTGGCTTAGGAAAGGTGCGATCTCTTTGAGTTTTTTATCTGCAGTGATTTGTATTACCCGTCATTATCGAGACCGACGGAGGAGAGAGTCGGGAATCTCATTGTGGATTTCGAATAACAATAATTCCCCGACTTATTGATTCCCTGACACCACATATCTCGCACCAATAAGCTCATTATGGTATATATGTGCCTTATTCTAGTTCCTTCTTTTTCAACCGGCGAAAGGTGTTATGCGAATTTTTGCTTTAGTACTGCTCATAGTGTTTGGCTGGCTACAACACACACTGTGGCTCGGTAAAAATGGTATCTCTGATTACTACGGTGTGAACAACGAAATCCAAGTTCAACAGCAAGTAAATGAAAAGCTGCATATTCGAAATGCAGAAATGTTTGCTGAAATTGACGATCTACGCCAAGGCTTAGACGCGATAGAAGAACGCGCACGTCATGAACTTGGAATGGTCAAAGAAGGCGAAACGTTTTATCGCATCATTGGTGAGGAATCCCATTAATGTCGACTCAACTTCAAAGCGTGATTGCCGTTGTACCTGCGGCGGGCGTCGGTAGCCGAATGAAGGCAGACCGCCCTAAGCAATATCTCAAGATTCACGGCAAAACAATTTTAGAGCACACCGTTGAGAAATTACTGTCTCACCCACAAGTCGCTCAAATTGTCGTTGCGATCAGCGATGATGACCCATACTACCCTGAGCTAGCTCTCAACCTGAACCCGCAAGTGATCAGAGTGTCTGGCGGAAGCGAGCGAGCAGACTCTGTACTCTCTGCGCTAAACTATATCGCTGAGCAGCAGCTTAGTGATTGGGTAATGGTTCACGATGCGGCAAGGCCGTGTGTTCAGCTAAGTGACATCGACAAGCTAATTTCCGGTGCAATGAGCCATGATGTGGGCGCTATTTTAGCGGCTCCAGTTCGTGACACGATGAAGCGCGGTGCCCAAGGGCAGATTGAGCATACCGTTGAGCGAGCTGATTTATGGCATGCACTTACGCCGCAAATGTTCAGAGCAAAGCCTCTGTGGAATGCACTAAGCGAGGCGTTGCACCAAGGTGCTTCGATTACTGATGAAGCCTCAGCCTTTGAATGGAAAGGTTTATCGCCTGCTTTAGTGGCAGGGCGTTCAGATAATTTTAAGATTACTCAGCCTGAAGATTTAGCGCTTGCTGAGTTCTATTTAAGTCAGAATAAGGAATAATGATGATTCGTATTGGCCATGGCTTTGATGTACATAAGTTTGGTGGTGAAGGCCCGGTAATTATTGGTGGTGTAAGCATCCCTTACGAGCAAGGTCTTATTGCACACTCAGACGGTGATGTTGCCCTTCATGCGTTGTGTGACGCTCTATTAGGTGCGATTGCTGCGGGTGATATTGGTCGTCATTTCCCTGATACCGATGACGAATGGAAAGGCGCGGATAGCCGTGAACTACTGAAAGATGTTTACCGTCGAGTAAAAGAACAAGGTTACGTGATTGGTAATGCCGATATTACTATCATGGCGCAAGCTCCAAAGATGGCACCTCATATAGACTCTATGTGCCAAGCTATTGCTCAAGACCTAGAAACCAGCATTAGCAATGTGAATGTAAAAGCGACGACTACTGAGCGTTTAGGCTTTACAGGTCGCAAAGAGGGCATCGCATGTGAAGCGGTGGTCCTAATTACTAAAAGTGCGTAAGCACCAACACGAAAAGAACAGCATGTCAGATATTTTATCTTCATTGGCTTATCTAAACGGTAAACCAACTGCGAAAGCAAAACTAAAAGCAAAAGCCGAACACTTTGTCGTTAATGAAGACTTGGGTTTTGAGTTTACTGGTGAAGGCGAGCACCTAATGGTTCGTATTCGTAAAACTGGTGAAAACACGAGCTTCGTAGCAAACGAGCTGGCTAAAGCTTGCGGTGTTAAGTCGAAAGACGTGAGCTGGGCAGGTTTAAAAGACCGTCACGCGGTGACTGAGCAGTGGTTGAGTGTACACCTACCAAAAGGTGAGCCTGACTTTTCAGCTTTCTTAGCACAGTACCCAAGCATTGAGATCTTGGCGACAGCACGACACAACAAAAAGTTACGCCCGGGTGATTTAGTTGGCAACCAATTCGAGCTGACTTTGTCTGAAGTAACAGACTGTGATGATGTCGTAAAACGTTTGGAAAAAGTCGCTCAAGTCGGCGTGCCAAATTACTTCGGTGCTCAGCGTTTTGGTAATGAAGGTAACAACTTATCTGAAGCTCGTCGTTGGGGCCGTGATAACGTTCGTACTCGTAACCAGAATAAGCGCAGCTTGTACCTTTCTGCGGCTCGCTCGTGGATTTACAACCTGATCCTGTCAGACCGTATTGAGCAAGATGCGTTTGCATCGGCATTGGTTGGCGATATTGTCATGAAAGACGGCGCTCAACTAGCGGTAACTGCGGACAATATCGAAGCAGTAAACCAAGACATCGCGAATGGCGCTGCATGGGTTACTGTTGCTTTGGCTGGCGATAATGCTTTGCCAACGACTGATGAGTCTCAAGCGTTAGAGCAAAAACATCTTGATTCTGAACCTGACCTGATGGCGCTGATTCGCGGTAACCGCATGCGTCATGACCGTCGTGAAGCATCGTTAAAACCAACCGATCTAACTTGGGAAGTGAACGAAGATAATGTCACTCTTAAGTTCTCTCTAGACGCCGGTTGTTTCGCAACCGCTATCGTTCGTGAGTTGGTTGAAGAAGTACACGTAGAAAGAACCTACGAGCAATAACGATTCTGCTTGGAGCTGGGTCACTTGATATTGGAATTTAAGTGACTTGGCTTAGCATGGGAACAAAAGAAAGGATACAAGATGAAGATTTTACTTAGCAATGATGATGGTGTGCACGCTCAAGGTATTCATGAGCTGGCAAATGAGCTACGTGATCTTGCTGAAGTTATCATTGTTGCCCCTGACCGTAATCGCTCGGGTGCGTCAAATTCATTAACTTTAGAACAGCCTCTGCGTGTTCAAGAGATTGCTGAAAATACCTATTCGGTACAAGGAACACCGACTGACTGTGTGCATTTTGCGTTAAACGAACTGCTAAAGAATGATATGCCTGATCTGGTATTAACGGGCATTAATCACGGTGCTAACCTTGGTGATGACGTGCTTTATTCAGGCACGGTGGCTGCAGCAATGGAAGGGCACTTTCTAGGCGTTCAATCGGTCGCGTTTTCTCTGGTGGGAAAAAAACATTTTAAGACAGCGGCAGCGATTGCTCGTCGTATTGTCGAACAGCATTTAGCAAACCCAATCCCGACCAACCGCTTGTTGAACGTAAACGTTCCTGATTTAGCCTTAGAACAACTGTCTGGTACTCAGGTGACGCGCCTAGGTGCTCGTCATCACGCTGAAGATATGATTAAGCAAAAAGACCCGCGTGGTCACGATATCTATTGGCTTGGTCCTCCGGGCAAAGAACAAGATGCCGGTAAAGGCACCGATTTTTACGCGATTGAGCATGGCTTTGTGTCGGTAACACCGTTACAAGTTGATCTGACGGCGCATGAGTCGCTGGGTGCGATGGCAACATGGTTAGGAGAAAAGTAAGTGAGTAATCCGCAAGCTGAGCGTTTAATTACTTTTCTGATTGAAAATGGTATTCAGGATCAAAAGGTTCTTGATGCGATCTACCAACTGCCGAGAGAGAGCTTTTTATCACAGGCGATGTATCACCAAGCCTATGATAATAATGCGCTGCCTATCGGTCAGGGTCAGACAATCTCACAGCCATACATTGTTGCTAAAATGACAGAGCTACTTGAATTACAACAAGATAGCCGTGTCTTGGAGATCGGAACGGGTTCTGGTTACCAAACTGCGGTATTGGCTCAACTTGTTGATCATGTTTATTCGGTTGAAAGAATAAAGTCGCTACAATGGGATGCCAAGCGTAGGTTGAAGCAACTCGATTTCTACAATATCTCAACTAAGCACGGTGATGGTTGGCAAGGTTGGTCTTCAAAAGCCCCTTTTGATGCGATTATTGTTACCGCCGCTGCAGAGTCGATTCCTCAAGCGCTTCTGCAACAGCTGAAAGATGGCGGGCGTTTACTGATTCCAGTCGGTGATGACGAACAGCAACTATTGAAGATCGTTCGACACGGCGATGAGTTTTTATCGAGTGTTATCGAGATGGTGAGATTTGTACCTCTTGTTCCTGGTGAGCTAGCTTAATAAAAGACTAATGGTGTAGGTGGATAGAGAGTCGATGCGTTCGAAGTTGTTAAAAGGAAGTACTTTACTGCTTAGCTGTGCCCTTGTTGGGTGTGCAGCGAATTCGCCTGCGCCCGTTTCAAGCCTAAACAAGAATTACTCATCGATTGATCGTGGTAGTTATCGTGGCAGTTACTATGAAGTTAAAAAAGGCGACACCCTTTACTTCATCGCCTATGTCACCAATAAAGACGTTAAAGATCTTATCGGTTATAACAAGTTGTCTGCTCCTTACACTATCCACCCGGGGCAGAAGCTTAAGTTGTGGCGTCCCAGCTACAACGCGCCAGCGTATGGCAAGTCAACGGTAGCGGCAGCAGCAGTTGCTGCGCCTGTCGCCGCATCCACAACGTCATCTGCGGCAAGTAAACCGAAAACTACACCACAAAAGAGCAAAAACTCTAAACCAGCTCCAGCTCAAACTACCACCAAAGTGGTGAAAAAAGATCCACCAAAGAAGGTTGAACAATCTAAATCAAAGGAGTATGTTGGTTCTAAAGGTAAACAGAATGTTACACCGTCCACCAAACCAACAAGTGATAAAGTATCCAAATGGTTATGGCCAACTAAAGGGAGAGTAATCAAGAATTTCTCTGTAGGCGAACAAGGAAATAAAGGCATAGACATAGCAGGACAGCGAGGTCAGCCAATAGTATCTACTGCAGGGGGAACGGTTGTTTATTCGGGTAATGCACTACGAGGCTACGGCAATCTAGTGATTGTGAAGCACAATGATAATTACTTAAGTGCATACGCGCATAACGACCGACTACTAGTATCTGAAGGGCAAAGTGTGAAACCAGGGCAGAAGATTGCAACAATGGGAAGCTCTGGAGCCAGCAGTGTTAGGCTGCACTTTGAGATTCGTTACCAAGGTAAATCCGTTAATCCAAAACGATATTTACCTTAAATACAATATGCAAAAATTACGTATTGTATGGAGTGACATAGTCATTTAGCGACATATGAAGTTGTAATGTCATGCTAATTTCGCCAGGGGGAGGCGTTATGAGTATAAGCAATGCAGTAACCAAAGAAGAGTTCGATCTTGACCAAGCAACCACGGAACCGGAAGCTCTTGGAAAAGCAAAACGAACAATCACTAAGAAAACCGAAGCGAAAGAAGAAGTTGAAGTTACGTCTAAAAGTTTAGATGCCACTCAACTCTACTTAGGCGAAATCGGTTTCTCACCACTACTAACCGCTGAAGAAGAAGTGCTATACGCACGTCGAGCTCTACGCGGTGATGAAGCAGCACGTAAACGCATGATCGAAAGTAACCTGCGTTTGGTGGTAAAAATTTCACGTCGTTATAGCAACCGCGGCCTTGCACTTCTCGATCTAATCGAAGAAGGCAACCTAGGTTTAATTCGCGCCGTAGAGAAGTTTGATCCAGAGCGTGGCTTCCGCTTCTCAACTTACGCGACATGGTGGATTCGTCAAACCATTGAACGTGCGTTAATGAATCAGACTCGCACTATCCGTTTGCCAATCCATGTTGTGAAAGAGCTGAACATCTACCTACGTACTGCAAGAGAGCTATCACAAAAGCTTGATCATGAACCAACGGCAGAAGAAATTGCTTCTAAGCTAGATAAGCCGGTTGGTGATGTGAGCAAGATGCTTCGTCTAAACGAACGAGTGAGCTCTGTTGATACGCCAATTGGTGGTGACGGTGAGAAAGCGCTGTTGGATATTATTCCAGACATCAACAATTCAGATCCTGAGGTTTCAACTCAAGATAGCGATATCAAGAACTCGTTGATTTTCTGGCTTGATGAACTGAACCCGAAACAGAAAGAGGTGCTTGCACGTCGATTTGGACTACTGGGTTATGAACCGTCAACATTAGAAGAAGTAGGCCGCGAAATCAGCCTGACTCGTGAGCGTGTTCGTCAAATCCAAGTTGAAGGTCTTCGTCGTCTACGTGAGATTCTTATTAAGCAAGGTCTGAATATGGAAAACCTGTTCAACGTAGAAAACGACTAATTGAACAAGTGATGCTTCTCTAAATCGAAGACAAATAAAAACGCTGACTTTAAGTCAGCGTTTTTTTGTTTGTGGCTTTGGTATTTCATGCCGTCTAATCAAAATAACAGTTCGGCAATAACAAGCTACTTGGTAAGAAACTAAAGCAGCTTCTTCAAGCGGTAAAGTTCTTCTAATGCTTGGCGAGGAGTTAGATCATCAGGATCAACATTCGCTAGCGCTTGCTCCACTTCACTTGGTTCTGGGATCAGGCTCAGTTGATTTGCGATATCGACACCGCTTGGCTTCGATGTTGGCGACTCGATACTTAACGCTTCTAGTTGAGTCAGCTTCGCACGAGCATTCTTGATCACCGCTTTCGGTACGCCAGCTAAACCTGCAACCGCTAGACCGTAAGATTTACTTGCTGCACCTTCCTGAACTGCATGCATAAAGGCAATGCTGTCACCATGCTCAACCGCATCTAAGTGTACGTTTGCTAAAGTTGGAAGTTGGTTAGGCAATTCAGTTAGCTCAAAGTAGTGCGTTGCAAACAGTGTCATCGCATTGATTTGGTTGGCTAGCCACTCTGCACTTGCCCAAGCCAGGGACAGACCATCGTAAGTACTGGTACCACGACCGATTTCATCCATTAGCACTAGGCTATTTGGTGTGGCATTGTGCAGGATATTCGCCGTTTCTGTCATCTCAACCATGAAGGTTGAACGACCAGAAGCCAAATCATCGGATGCGCCAATACGGGTAAAGATACGGTCGATAGAACCAATCGTCGCGCTTTCTGCAGGAACATAACAACCGATATGAGCCATTAATGCGATGAGTGCCGTTTGGCGCATGTAGGTCGATTTACCACCCATGTTGGGACCAGTGATGATCAGCATCTTACGTTGATCATTTAGGTCGATAGGGTTAGCTATGAAAGGTTCGTCCATCACTTGTTCAACAACAGGGTGACGACCGGCCTGAATTTGTACGCCAGCAGACTCAGTCATGGTTGGACGACAGTAATCAAGGGTATCTGCACGCTCAGCCAAGTTCTGTAGAACATCAAGCTGAGATACCGAAGAGGCAATGTTTTGTAGGCGCTCTAGATACGGCAGTAGCAAGTCAAACAACTCTTCCCAAAGCTGTTTCTCGATAGCGAGCGCTTTCGACTTAGAGTTAAGTACTTTGTCTTCGTGCTCTTTTAGCTCAGGAATGATGTAACGCTCAGCGTTTTTCAGCGTTTGACGGCGAACATAGTGTGGCGGTACAAGATGGCTTTGCCCACGGCTTACCTGAATGAAGAAACCGTGTACGTTGTTGTAGCCAACTTTAAGCGTGTCGATGCCATGACGTTCACGTTCTTCTTGCTCAAGCTTATCAAGAAATTCGGTTGCGCCAGCTGCAAGGTCGCGCCATTCGTCTAACTCGGCATTGTAGCCTTCTGCAATCACACCACCGTCACGGATAACCACCGGTGGGTTCTCTTTGATTGCACGCTCAAGCAGTTCAGAAACCTCATTCACAGGAGAGGCATATTGAGCAAGTTGAGTCAGGTACGGGTGCTTAAGTTGCGTTAGCGTTTCAGCAAGCTCTGGTAAGTATTCCATCGCTTGGCGAAGTCGTGCCATATCACGAGGGCGAGCAGAGCGAAGTGCCAGTCGAGCAAGAATACGTTCGATATCACCAATCTGCTTTAAGGTTGGCTGTAACTCTGTGAATAGAGCCAAATCTTTCATCTCACCAATCGCATCTAGGCGCTGATCGAGTGCAGAGATATTGCGCATTGGTTGATGTAACCAACGCTTAAGCATGCGGCTGCCCATAGCTGTCGCAGTGTGATCAAGTACTTCGGCAAGGGTGTTATCAGTACCACCACCAAGATTTTGCGTGATCTCTAGATTGCGTCGAGTCGCAGCATCAAGGATCACCGAGTGATCTTGCTTATCCATCGTCAAAGAACGGATATGTGGAAGGGCAGTACGTTGGGTATCTTTTACGTATTGGATCAAACAACCAGCCGCACATAGGCCCAGTTTCGCACCTTCTACGCCAAAGCCAACCAGATCGCGAGTACCAAACTGCTTATTCAATTGCTGCTTAGCGGTGTCTAATTCAAATTCCCATACCGGGCGGCGGCGGTTGCCATTACGGCTTGCCATTAGATTGACAGGTTCGAAATCTTCAGGGAACAGTAGCTCACGTGGTGAGGTTCTCTGCAGTTCTGCGGCCATTGCTTCTTCGGTTTCTGGCTCGCAGAGTTGGAATCGACCGGAGGTAATATCCAGTGTCGCGTAACCAAACTTACCGTTGTGATGGTAGATGGCTGCAATCAGGTTATCAACGCGCTCAGAAAGCAATGCCTCATCGGTCACGGTACCGGGTGTAACGATACGTACAACAGCTCGCTCAACAGGGCCTTTTGAAGTTGCTGGATTACCAATCTGTTCACAAATTGCTACGGATTCACCAAGTTGTACTAACTTTGCAAGGTACCCTTCAACGGCATGGTAAGGAACACCCGCCATAGGAATAGGCTCACCGTTTGATGAACCGCGTTTAGTCAGTGAAATATCGAGGAGTTGAGAAGCTTTTTTAGCATCATCGTAGAAAAGCTCGTAGAAATCGCCCATGCGGTAGAACAGCAGAATTTCTGGGTTTTCTGCTTTCAGTTTTAGGTACTGCTGCATCATAGGTGTATGCGCTGCTTTTATGTCTTTGTTTTTAGTGGTTTCTTTTTGCATTAAGTTACTTTAAATCAATGAGTTATGAATTTATGGGATCTTCAACAAGTCCCACTAAGTATCAAAGGATTTCACTACAGCGCGATCATTAGTGTAGGTAAAAGTGTAGTTTTTTTATTTCCTATACTAGATAATACAATCGCCGCACAATATTGCGATAAGGGACCCCGATAAATGGCTGATAAGAAGAATATCAAATCTATAACGAATAAGACAATTGAGGCGCTAACGGCTAAGAAAGGTGTCTTGTCTGATACTGGAGAAAACCGAGGGCTAAGAATAGCCTGTGGAAAGACGGGCAGGAAAACTTTTACCTATCGCTATAGAAGCCCAGAGTCAGGTGGTAAACTTGTACAGATTAAGCTAGGTATCTTTCCTGATATGTCACTTGAGCAAGCTCGCATTAAGCTTCGCGAAATGAAAGCCATAAGAGAGCGGGGAATATGTCCAAAGGCTGACTTAGAAAGGCAAGAACAAGAGCGGCGTAAGTTATTAAAGACTGAGCGTGTTAATAGCATTACTCTCAAAGATGTGATCGATCATTATTTAGAAAATTATATTCAAGACAGATTTACTTCTTCTGGTGGAGTGATCTCAGGAGCTCGTAAGGCAAAAGGACAAAAAGAAGTTAGACGAACCTTGTATGTTGATATTGTCGCTCTTCTTGGAGATAGATCTGTTATGGAAGTCGGCAAAAGTGACATTACGTATTTAATTCAAGGGATCATTGATAGAGGTGCGCCAGTACAAGCAGGCTCTGTGTTACGAGAGCTATCCAGTGCCTATGAGTATGCTATTGGTATGGATTATCTCCCTGAAAACTTTGTCAATCCAGCGCTGTTGGCTATTAATAAGTTTAAGAAGAGTAAGGTTAAGCTGACTAATAATAAAGGTAAGAGAGTGTTAGACCATTCTGAGTTATCTAGATTTATCAAATGGTTGCCGAATTCGAGTTTTTCTAAAAACATAAGAGGTATTCTCCGAATGACGCTGTGGACAGGCTGTCGTACTGGAGAGGTTTGCGACTTAGAGTGGCAGCAGATTGATTTTGATAAGAACACCATTTATTTAACTGAAACAAAAAATGGTAACTCTCGTTATGTTCAGCTGCCTTCTCAAGCTGTTCAGTGGTTACGTAAATGGAAAGAGGTTAAATCATACCCTCAATCTATCTATGTTTTTTCTACTTCTAAAGGAGGTTCTCACGTAGTTCAAAAACAACTAACTCAGTATACGTGGCGAATGCGTAGAGATGGATTAATGATTGATATGCCGCTTTGGACTCCTCACGATCTACGACGAACAGTACGAACGGAATTAGCACGTATGGGATGCCCTACGGGAGTTGCTGAAGCAGTATTAGGGCATAGTGTTAAAGGCATTGAGGGAACATATAATTTGCACCGCTATGAAGCTGAGTGTCGAGAGTGGCTACAGCGCTGGGCTGATGAGTTAGACTCGATAGTAAACGTTAAGACTAATATTGTTCAGTTTCCCGAAGTGGTATAATGTCGTAGGGTAAAGGGGGAGATGCCTATATTTATCCCCTTTACCGCTATAAGTTTTAACCTTGAGGGCTGCTCTGCTCGTTGCCATTTGCATCTGACATTTAAATGGTTAATCTTCTTTCGTCTTTTTCAGACTCTTATATTCTTGCCTGATTATTTTATTGAGAGCTTGTTTGATTTTTGATGGATACTTTGATTCAGTTATACCGATAAGCATATCCCATTGCTTTTGAGAAAAGGTTAGAGTGAAGTCTTTGCACTCACTCTTGTCTAAGGAAAACTTATCTCCTATCAGTTTGAACCGATCTTCAAATTCTTCTTTCTTCGTCGTAGTATAGAGGATGTCAAGAAATGAGATAATGCAGTATTGCCTAATGGTAGGGTTTTCAACTGGCGGATAAAATCGAAGGATACTGTATTGTTTAATAAGTCTTTCGTAGGTTTTGTTAATCAGCTCACTACTATCATTTTTCATAATGCCTCGAGATGCAGGCACTTTGCCATAACATTGCTGATAGAGCCGCTTAGCTTGCGTGATGAAACGTATGTTTTCAGAACGATATGCTTCTTTTGTAAAAGCAATGGTATGGAAGTGATCAATCATTTTTTCTATAGCATTCGGGTCATTTACCGGGTCATAGTGTTCTATTGGCCTTAAGGCTTCTATGTATGGTTCATACTCCTTTTGGATCTTAGTTATTTCTTCTTTATCTTTTACTATAAGTTTGTCGACTAGCTGATCAACCAGCTCAGGATCGCAGGCTTTTCCTTCACGCTCCCTATCCTTAACAATTCTTTTCCGTTTAATATCACGCAGCTTACTTTCCCGTGTTTGGTGTCCAATAGAGTTAAATTTAGGCCAAAAAACCTGACCTATATAAATTTTTGAATAACGGTTGCTTGTTATCAGTATGTTGCTTTTTATGGATAGTTTAATTAGTGAGTAAAGAAAAAAATCCGCCCTTGTACTGTTGAGCCAAGATATATAGAAATTTGGAATTATGCATTTTTTTGCTATGTAAAGTAGGTCATTCAAGAGTGTTTGTAGCTGCTCCTTCACATCAAGACTGAAACTTCCGTTCTCTAACACTTCTGTTTCAATGTCTAGTTTTTCAGCAACAATTTCAGTGAAGTGATGCTTGAGACCGCGCTGTTGCATAACAGATAAGTCATAGCCATTTAATAGGTGATTGTTTTGTTTGAAGTATAGGTAGCTTATGTAAAAGCGAAGCTGAGTGTTATCAGCCGTATCTCGCACAAGGGTAAATCGATAGCTAGGACCTTTCATAAGTCATGCACTCTCGTAGGCATTTTCGAAAGAAATACATTATATTTTTCAGTTGGAAATTACAAATTATAGACAAGAAAAATCGAAATATTTCGGCAAGAATTTTCATTGATTGAGATGGGGTGGGCCCTATACTTGATCATGGTGCTATAAGGTTTATTTTAAGAAGTTCTACATTTTGGTGTTTTGTATTACAGTAATCTATTGTTATTTCTTCTATGAAAAATTTGTTTGAGCATGTAGTTGAGAAGTGTCGTCTTGCAAAAATTAGTACTGCTTTCTTTTGGTATAAAATCAAACTTTAAGGGAGTACGTCATCCAACTTCTCAAATAAAAACATGAAATAGAGATGATAGGAGTGAATCAGTTTGATTAGTTGATGAAGGAGCGTTATTTGAGATAACCCGGAGTGTTAAATGAGCCTATCACCTTTGTTTGTATTCAGTTGTCATCATGTAACTTGAAAGCGAAGGGGTATTTCATTCCTATAAAAATGCACCATCAGTTGTTGATTATTTGTATGCTTGTTGTTGGTTTGAATAGTGTGAAAGCCTAATTGAAACGCTTTAAACCTTGATCGGGGGAAGGAGGATATGTCTGTCTGGTTAGTATTATTACGTTAATAACTAAACATCTACCATACCTAGTACACGACTACATCATCACGTATCCCTGAGTCACACCAAGTGACTCACAGTACACCATTATAAATAACGGCATCGACCTATCTATGAACCTCAACACAGGAGTAGATAGGAATGAATGTTCGTTCTAGAAAAAACAAAAACCTTAGACTCACCATTAAGAAAACCTTTCTTGGTCATCCTATCCAGACGGCACACGGTCCACTGTACCTCGACTACTTAGAAAAAATGCACGCCACCATTGAACGAGCATTAGATGACTATCCTCGCCTCATGGCTATCCGTGTAGATTTGAGATTTCCAAAGCTAAGAGCCAATGAAGAGTGTGGCAATGTCATCACAGATTTTATCCGCTCGTTGCAGTCACAGATAGCTTACTCTGGAAAGCGAAAAAAAAGACAAGAGGGTGGTAGGGTTCATCCCTGCAAAGTTCGAAATGTTTGGGTTAGAGAGCGCTCTACCTCAATGAATGATCACTATCACTTATTACTCATGTTCAATAAGGACAGATTTAACTGGTTGGGACAAACTCAAACGCCAAATGATAATTTAGGCTCCTTTATCGTGGAGGCATGGGCGAGAGTCGTCGGTGTTGATTATGAAGAGGCAAATGGATTAGTACATTTCTCAAAGAAGAATAGTGACAGCGTGGTTATTCATCGCTTGAACCGTAACTCTGATGACTTTGACGACGCGTTTGATGAGCTATTTAAGCACATTAGTTATTTAGCCAAAGAAGACACGAAACACTTTGGTAGCGGTAGACGGAATTTCGGCCATAGTCATAAGTAGTTTAAAAATTACTGCAGTGACAGTTCCTGTGGGATTAACAACAAACCACAGGATACTAGAATGCCAAATCAGCTCAACGCTACTCAACATCACTCAGAAGCGTCTAACCACCTCACCATCACTCATGACCGAACGTTTAAAGGAATGCCACTCTACTACCACGAGGGTGGTCTTATCCTTGAGTATTTGGCGGATATCGATCAAGTACTGACTGAAGCACTAAATCAATATCCGAGACTCTTTGCTGTTCACCTCAACCTAAACCTACCGAGTCAATTCAGGGGCGATTACCTAACGGTGTTTGCCCATTTCTTTCGTACTTTAGAATCGGAGACTAATGAACTCTGTAAGGATAAATACACCAATGATACCTATCAACATCCACAAACGATGATCCGCTATATCTGGGCGAGGGAGTGTGACTCCACTAGCCAGTATCATCTTATCTTGCTTTTTGATCGAGAGCTCTTCCAAAGCTTAGGAACAGGTCGAGATAGTTGGGGGCGTTTTCTCTACAAAAAAGTAAGAAAGACATGGGATAGGGTGATGGAAGCTCATTCTAACCAACGATGCTCAGGGTTAGCGTATTCCCCTAACAATGAAGGTTTTGAGCTTTTATCCGACACAGAAACGTTCCCGTTACAGCTAAACGAGTTCTTCTATCGAATGAGTCGTCTCGCGAAGCTCACCACCAAACACGGCGATAACCGTAGTACGAGTTTTGGTTGCAGTCGTCGATAACCTAAAAAATCACACCACAAGCAGTACTTATGTCATTCAACTAGCCATAGGTACTGTCTCATGCCCCGCACTCCCCATACACCAGCAATAACCCATTCCACCACCTTTAACGATTATCCCGTGATCTACAGTGAGCACGGGTTGTATGAATCTGCCCTTACGAGTATGACCAACCTCTTTGAACAGGCACTAGAGCAGTTTGAGTTCACGTTAGTCATGCATTTGGGGCTATACCTTCCTAAAGACCACCCAGACACCGATTTAACCATCATCAATGACTACATCCACCAGCTTAAAAAGAAACTTAATACAGACTCACTCTATTGCTCGTGGCGTAAGCGAGCCGATAAATCCCCCTCACACAATTACCAAGTCATACTCTTGCTTGATTACAACCAGTACTTTGGCTCCGCTATCTGTTGGGATAAACGTAATCAATTAGCCAACCACCTTAAAGAGGCATGGCAAGAAGCTGTACAGAGCCACTACGAAGGCAAAGAGCGTTCATTGGTATTATTTAACGACCGAGGTAACTACGGCTTAGGGACGCGCTGCAAGAGTAAAAGTAGCGTAGTAAAGAACAATGTATTTCATCGCATGAGCCGTTTAGCTGAGGCATGGGAAGAAGAGCATTACTGTTTTGGCTCTAGCGAGGATTAACCCCACCGCACTTTTTTACAGCGGTGGCTTATCTCATGGGTATATACAAAATACAGGAGACCATTCCCAATGAGATTTCTAAAGTTAAAAGAAGTGATGGAGAAAACGGCTTTAAGTCGTTCAGCGATTTACCGAAAAATGAATAACGGTAACTTTCCATTATCAGTCAACCTTGGAGATAGAGCTGTTGCTTGGGTTGATGGTGAGATTGATGATTGGATGGAATCATGCTTGGGATTACGAGAGAGCCAAGAATAATCCAATTTACAGCAAACATACTGACCACATCAACAGGGAGCCATTGAGGGCTCCCTTTTCAATTAGAGAGAGAAATAAAATGAGTTTTTCAATTTACGTAGATGGCGCAGCACCAAACAATCAACACGGATGCACACAGGGTGGAATTGGTATTGCAGCCTTTAATGAGCACGGTGAACTAGAGTATCAAGATGGCATCACTATCAGACGCAGTACCACCAATGCAGAATTAGAGCTAATGGCCTTAATCGAAGGTCTAGAGTATGCGCAGGATGGCGATGTCATCTACTCAGACAGTGACTTTTGTGTGAAGGGGTATAACGGTTGGTTAGATAACTGGAAGGATAAAGGTTGGCGCAAGTCAGACAAGAAGCCAGTAAAGAACCGTCATCTATGGCAACAAATCGACGAACTGCGTTCACAGAAATACGTAGAGGTGAGAAAGGTCAAAGCCCATTCAGGTGATAAGGGTAATGACATGGCTGACCTGTTAGCCGTTGAAGCGGCAGAAGCCGAGTAAGAAGATAGAGCACAGCTTGTTGGCAAACCGCTAGCAGGCTGTGCGGTCGTATTTATGCTTTATCCCTAGGAGTGGTGATTCGTCTTTAAGGTAGCGTTAAGCGTTTTTATAGATAACATATATCTTCAGTTAGATACGTTGAGATAAACGTTACTCCTTAATGACGTGCAAGTGGCATAACTTATGACTATGACTTGAGTTGTACATGTAAATAATATAATTTTAATAAAAGCAATAGCTTAAACTCCCCACTTAGAAACGCTAGATCTATATAATTGAAAGTATGAGGGCGATTTTGCTTTAGGCCTGTGCGTTGTGACTCTTCTATATGTCGCTCCTTATGTAAGTGGATTTTCCTTGAATGATGAGTAAACAATAAGAAAATACATGGATATCAAATATTGGGATGGTGGCCTTGAACGCCACGAAATCGATGCAATTAAAAAAATTGAAAATGTGCTGAGTACCCCAAATGCGCAAAAGCAGAAAAGTGCAAATAAAGGACAGGGGTTTGAAGCCCTGCAAGTTTTAAAAAAGTCCTTTAACGAGGGCTGGAAAGGTTACGCAGGTTTTCGCTTTGTCAATAAACATAAGCAAGGCGAAATAGATTTACTGATAGTAACCCACTGCAATATTCTTATTGTTGAACTTAAACACTGGAACGGCAAACCTGTTACTTCAAATAGAGGGAAATGGTTTTGGGGTAATGAAGATAGAGGGAAATCGCCTGTTGAGGTCACTCGCAATAAAGAGTTCTTACTGAGAAATTTACTTAAACCATTTGCAGGAAAATTTAGCAACGCTAACTTCACACCACGTGTATATTCGTTAGTCGTGATGACTGGCAACAGTAACTTTTCTGGCTTAAACCAAAAAGAACTCGCTGAAACACTTAGCTTGAATGACTTTTGTAAGTTATGCACTAATCAGAAACTATTTAATGAACGCTTTGACCCTCATTCTAAGTCCGAAGTTTTGTTAAACGATGTCCCACTGCTAGAGAAAAGCTTGCTGCTAAATGATAAGAAAGTAGAAGCAAGGCCGTTATCCGTTGATGGCTGGTTAGGGCAAGAGCAGATTTTTGAGCACCCTAATGAAGTATATAAAGAGTACTTTGCTCAAAGTGAGGCCGATAAGAATGATCGTGCCATTATCCGCAGCTGGGATTTTGATAAACTATCAAATCATGATGCTAAAACCCCTGATGGACGTATAAAAATTGCTTCTCGTGAACGTGAAGTACTCACCAAAATAAAAAGAGAAAATAGAGAGTTATACGAGCATTGTGTTTCTTCACTAACAATACCGACTAAAGAGAAGATAACCTCACAATACAACGAGGTTGTTGAGCTTCCTCACGGCCATGAACGCCTTAATGATTTTATTATTACCTATGGTGAAAACTTATCCATTGATGAGCGTGTTAACCTAGTTAGGGTGTTAATCGCTCGTTTTGCAGATTTGCACCACCTACAACTCGCTCACCGAGACATTGGTAAACACAGTATTTGGTTAAGTACTGGGCAGCGCGTTGCGCTTTCAAACTTTATTTCGGCCTTTGTTCGCAAAAAAGAAACCGTGGGTGACGTTCGAGATGAGCTATCGGTATACAACCAAGCTACGCCTTCGCTAACTCCCTATCATTATGATGTTTCTCGCCTTGCAATTATTGCGTGGTCAATTCTTGAAGCCAAACGATTAACACCTGCGCTTGAAAAATCGTTAGAGGTTGACCTTTCACAATGTGATGCGTGGTATGGCGACACGTTATTAAGAGCTCTTAACGGTAAAGATTTTGCTAATGCTGGTGAGTTTTTAGATGCTTTGGTTGAACAAGAACCAAGTAAAGAAGCTGCCTTTAGCTTTTCAACGCAAGAGCTAGAGCGATTTGTTAAGGCTAGCAAAATAAGCAAATTGCACCCTGAATTAGAAGAAATTTCTGCAAACGATTCAAAAGAAGTCTTTAAAGCTGTCACTGGTGTAGTAAAAGTTTGGAATAATATTAATCCTACTGACATTAATGCTGGTCTTGGTCTTCGCACGTTATCGTTTTTAGAGCGAGTAGAAAAACTGCAAAGCCTTAATTTAAGTTTTATTCCCACCGTTGTTGATTATGGTATTACCGCACGAGATAGCTCGTTGTATTTGGTCAATGAGTGGATTGAAGGGGAAACTATAGATCCTTACCGTATGCGTAATCGCAGAAACGATATTGTGAAAAGCTTAGTTGCCCATATTGAGCATATGCACTCGTTAGGCATTGCACATGGCGACTTAAAACCGGAGAACGTTCTGGTAGATAAACATGGTGACGTTTTTATTATTGATGTTTTAGATTTTCATCATGATGCAGAAGAGTTGCTTAATACTGAATATAGCCCTGCGGATATCGATCACAGTTCAGCCTTTGAACGTGATAATTATGCAGTAATGAAAATAAGCGCAGAACTACTGGAAATTGACTGGGGAACTGAGAGCTCAAGCTTTGAATCAGTTAGCAAAGCCATTATTCACGAACTTGAAGATGTTGATTTTGGCTTTAGAGAATTAACTCGTTTTAAAGATGCTGTTTTAAACCCAGAAAAAACAGCACAACCATCGGTTGAAACGATTGATATTGAAATAGGAGGAGCAAGAGAAAGCTTTGATCCTCTAACAATATACCCTGATAACGGTAAGTTATATGTTTCGATAGAAGACAGTGATAAAAAAGCCTCGGGTTTGGTAATGAACTTTTGTGGATTAGGTGGCTTCTTTAGGCTTTTCTTCGATCAAGTAAGTTTCACTTTTGAACATGGCTTAGCTCCTAAAACAAGAGATAGTATTTATCCTAGAGATATCGAAAATGCTGTTTTAGAACTTCCTTTTGCTATTCGTATCACTCAAGGTAGAGCAAGTAATCTAGAAGCACTCAATAGACGTATTCGACAGTTTTATAGTTTCGAAAACGCAGTTAAACAATTTCAATTAAAACAGAGAAAAGTAGAGCCTCTTTCAGTTGAGCCCCCCACCGATACTATTGAGGCTGAACATAGTGTTAAGCCAATATCGACCAAAGATCTTTGGAAGGCAATTCTTAAAACAGAGACTGAATCTCATCCATATGTAGAGCTTATTGGCGAGCCAAGAACACATAAAGATGATAAAGATATCCTTATACTGTCATACGAAGCTGAAAAAGATCCACTTGATGGCTTTACCGCTAAAGATCAGGTTGAAGCAATTATCGTTAATGATGAAGAGGACTACTTTATTGGCGAAGTTAATTTATCGGCCTCAGGATTGAATAGAGTGCAGTTATCCCGCTATTCGAAGAGAGCTCACCGCTTAACTGAAGACGATATCATTTTCTTTCGCAGTAAAGCAGATAAGTCTTCTTTCAATAAACGAAAGAACGCATTAACTCGTATTCTTGAACAAGACTCAGTTGTAGAAAATTTATCCGATTACTTTGAGCCTGACTGTGACTTAGCGCCTACAGACTATGACTTAACTGTCACCGATGAAGATTTTAAACGTTATGATCGAAAAGATGATAACGGTAATGCTATTAAGCTCAATGATAAACAACGAATAGCTTTTCAAAAGCTTCTAAGGTTTGGCCCACTTTCAATGCTGCAAGGTCCCCCGGGCACAGGCAAAACCGAGTTTATTGCTGCTTTTGTTCATTACTTAATTGAAAAACAAGGCACTGAGCGAATTCTATTGGTAAGTCAGTCACATGAAGCCGTGAATACTGCTGCTGAACGAATTCGAAAACACTGTGGCCGTTTAAAAACGGAGCTTGATGTTGTGCGTTTTAGTCGAAGTGAATCAACCATTTCCCACTCATTACGTGACGCATATTCTGATAATATTGTTAGTCAAAAAGTAGAACAATTTGAAACTCAATTAAAATATCGAGTGTTGAACCTAGCTAAGTCATTAAAAGCTCCAACTGATTATTTAGAAGCCTATTTAACCTTAGATAAGCAAATACTCTCACACATTACCGAGCAACAAAGTGCATTAATAGCACTTGATGATAAAGAGATAGTAGCTAAACAGAAGAAAGAGCTTAAAAAACAAATTGGGGAAAGAAAGTCATTAATTAACAGTAGATTGCCTCAGAGTATACGTACCAACAAAGATTGGCATGATAACTTAAGAGATGTTCATGACGGCTTAATTAAAGAGTTAAATCAAGAGTATGCTATTGAGCTAAATATCTCTAGCTCAGTTCAACGACTAGTGAAATTGTCGAAAGATATGATACGAGTTATGCAATCTGGAAATGCTAATATGGATGAATTTTTGGCTCGTTCAAAACAACTGGTTGCAGGTACTTGTGTTGGTATTGGCAACTGGAATATTGATATAGCAAGTAATCAATATGACTGGATCATTATTGATGAAGCGGCTCGTTCCATTGCAAGTGAGCTAGCAATTGCGATGCAGGTTGGCAAACGAGTGCTACTAGTGGGGGACCACAAACAGTTACCTCCTCTTTATACCGATCCTCATAAGAAAGCGTTGGCGAGACATTTAGGTATTCAATCATCGAATGATATCGATGAATTAATTGAAAGTGATTTTGCTCGTGCGTTTGAAAGTGATTATGGGAAACAGGTAGGTGCGAAACTGCTTGTACAGTATCGAATGGCTCCTGCGATTGGTACTTTGGTCTCTCAGTGTTTCTATGGTGGTGAGTTAGAAAATGGTGAACGAAAGATCCCTGATATTTACCGTGATGTGCCCGAAGCATTGAGTTCAGCTACAACGTGGCTTGATACATCAAATTTAAATAAAAAAGCATCTCATCAAACAGGTTCTGGTCGAAGCATTTACAATGATGCAGAAGCTGATGCTATTGTCGATTTGCTCAAACAGGTTGATGAAAATGAAAGTTTTGTTCATTCATTACTTGAGCAAGTAAAAGAAGGTGAAGCTGCTATTGGTGTGATTTGTATGTACGCCGAACAGAAAAGGCGTATCAGACAGAAAGTTAAAAAGGCCTCTTTGTCTGATGAACTTACAAAATTATTGAAAATAGATACCGTAGATAGTTATCAGGGCAAAGAAAATCGCGTCATTATTTTATCGGTAACACGTTCAGAGCCAAAGCAAGGTTCAGGTTTTTTAAAACTACCCAACCGAATTAATGTTGGTCTTTCAAGAGCAATGGATCGTTTGGTGATTGTTGGTGATAAGAGAATGTGGCAAGGAAAGAATAGCCAATTGCCATTTGGTAAGGTTATTAAGTTTATGGAAGAAAACGCTAGTGAAGACTTGTATCGCTTTGTAGACATTACAACCAAAAAACTTAAGAAGGCGGTATAACTCTTATGGAAAATACAACGATTGAATTTAATGAAGTAGATTATATTGTGCCTACTGAAACATTTGGCATTGAATACTCTTACTTAAGTAAGCAAGGCTTTCCGTTCATAAAAGAGTTTTTGCTTAAAGCACTTTATATTTCACCGCTTTCTAAGTTTGAACTATCCTCATTTTTTGGCTTTAATCAGCGTGAATTAGCGGCTGCTATTGAGGAACCAATTAGTAAGGGTGAGGTTGCATATTCTGACGAAGGGAAGTTATTTCTAACCACACTGGCGAAAGGGTATTTTTCATCATTGGATGATAAACCTATGATCGAAAAGCCACAGTCTAGGACTTCTTCTGTTTCATTTGAACTCGCTGGGTTTAATAAAGTCAAAAATCAGCATGAAAATTGGCATACAGGCCTTCGTTTAAATGTTAATCATGAAGTGCAAAGCTTAAGTGAACAGCATGCAAGAGCGATGTTTACTAAACACTTTCAGCGGCTAGTAGAGAAAGGTGAGCTGGGGGTAATTAAGACTCATGATAACTCGTTACCTAGCCTTTATTCTGTTGATAAAGTATCTAGAAAGAAAACTATCTCTCACAGAGTTAAACGGAAATTTGAGATAGATTTAGACAGTCGTATTAAGCCTTTTTACGTTGATAAGCTTTATGAGAATGATGAGGCAATTACACAGGCTATTGCGCAAGAAACTGACAATATCAGATTAGGTAACAACTTAGATAGTATTACTGCTGCATGGGATGCTCTTGAAGATATGTCTGTTAGCCGTTTTATTAAAGGTGAGAGTATCGACTTTCGTGGAATGCTCGCGGAAATGGTAGCAGGCTCTTTTGATAAGCCGTATGAGCTTTTGGTTGGTCCATTATATGGAAATCAACCATGGAGTATTATTGAGAGCAATTTAAAGAAACTCAAGTCCCAGAAAAAGACACAAAAAACAAGAGAACTATACTGGTTTGGTGCTAATACCCGCTATTGGGGAATGAGTGAAGGCTTTAATAAAGCTAGAGATAGTCTGATTAACTATAGAGCGGATGCGAAAAATACCAATTATAAGCTGAAGGTGTATTTGCCATGTGATGATCATCAGAATGTTGAAAGGCAAGCAGGGAAAGCGTGGAAACACAAACTAGGTAGCATTGAATTCTGTGAGGGCATAAGAAATGGCTTGTTTAATGGTAACGTCGAGGTTTTACTCTTAAGTAATGAGTTTGCTGCCGTAAGTTATCACTTATCACTGCCTGATCTTAGTCCGGTTCATGTTCCTTTAGGTTTTTTTACAACTGACCAAAAATTAATCGTAAAAATAGAAAAAGTAGTTAATGAATTTCTGAAGGATTCTGTATCGCATGATAAACCAAATCTAATCGGAAAGTTTAAATAGATGTATGGTTCGGTAGAGTGTTAGATTTGATGTTGAGTACTAATGACCGGCACCTTCAAGCCTTCAAGAACGCCTCTAACTAATCAGGTCTTCTCTGAATAGAGGAGCTCAAAAAAAACGGGTAGCATTGTGCTACCCGTTTTTATGTGATTTATCGTTAGTGGTATTAGCTTCCTTCAGCAGCTTCACAGCCTTTAGGAACCGTAACCGACGATGCCTGTTTACCTGCGTTTAGGGCTGCTTTCACATCCAGCTTGTACTGAGTGCATTTGCCTACACTGACGTTAACCGCTCCCGCTTCTACCGATGGATTACCTCCAAGCGATCCACCACCTTGAGCCAAAACAAAAGGTGATGCTAGGGTAGTCAGTAGAACAAGTGTGTTTGTTGTGATGTTTTTCATTGTGTCATTCTCACTATAATTTTAAAAAGAAAGTTGGGGGGATTAGTTAGACGTTTGTTCAGCTTCAGGTGAGCACTTATTCTTATCGGAGGTTTGACCGTTAAGCTTTCCACACGCATCGGCTGTCCAATGTAGAAGCGCTCCAGCGACAAGAGTGGATTGAGGACCTTGTTTTCCATTCCAGTGTTTCTCCAGATGCGCCTTAGATATGTTTGGTGTTCCACCGAGCGCAGCGTTTGCCATTGATGAAACGCTTAGAGATGAGCTCAATGCAATCGCGATGAGTACGTATGATTTTTTCATATTCGATCCTTATTGGTGTTGATAAATAGATGAGTTGTTTTGCTTTCGGTTTAGAAGATGTAAATAAAGGTGCCAGCCGTTGACGTCACTTCAATTTCTTTCACGTTGTCTACGGTGCAGTTGTTGCTGTATCCCGTGTAGGTTTCCCCAAACTTCAATGAAACGTTTCTAGATAGCTCTGAGGCCGTGCCAGCAGGAATACGACAATTACCTCGGTTAATTACAATGTCGGTGATGACGGTGTTGTTGGTGATGGCTTGTAGGTCAAAGACTACGCTTCCCCAATGAGAGTTGGTGGAGATCGAGACTTCTATATCCGCAACGGCTTCAGGAGATTCTTCCTGCTCAGTGCATCCTGTTGCTCCAATAAACAGGGCCATCGTGGCTGCGTATCGAACCGATTGGTTTAGTCGATATTTTAGTTTGGTCATGGGTTTACTCTCCTCATTGGTGAGTGAAATTCTGGGTAACCTGCCTCTTCGTGAACCAGCATGAACTGCTCAACATTGAAGTCGACGGGATAGGTAAATGAAAATGTCGATACACTGGCCTCGTCGATGAGTGGTAAGGCAACGGTGTGTATTGGATGTTGGTCGGATAACCGAAAGAGCAGCAAGAGCGCGTCACACTGAACTGAGAGTCCCAGTGGTTCAATGAGCGTTTGCTCCTGCTGCAAAGCTTGGCTAGAGATCTTTAGCATTCGGTTGTTAAGTAATGCTTCATGGACTGACCCTAAGATTTGTTGTTGCTTGTTACTCCAGCTTCTCGTATTAGGTAGATTGAGGTGTACTTTGCTTAGCCAAAGTCGTTCTTTTGAAATGGCTGAAGCCTTATCCTGTAAGGGTTTGTCTCTCTCCGGGGACCGACCCAGTCCATAATTCAGTGCATCAGGAATAAGCGGTTTTAAGTACTTGTTGGTCAGTTGCCAATAGAGCATTTCTTGCTTATTTAGCTTCAGTAATTGCTCGGATGTTTTTCGGTAAACATGGGGCATGCTCATCGAATCACACTCCACGTTAAACACCTCCACAATGACTTCATCGAGGTAGCGTTTGATACTGCGCGTGGTGCGGTGGATATCGATTAGGGCTAACTGCTGCTGCAACTCCCTAACGGTGACCCATCGATGTTGAGGAATAAGCATCAGCGTGTGCAGCAAAGCAGATAAGCCTTCAATGCTGGTTTTATTGCTCATGGCTACTCTCTCAATACATAGCGCTCCACACCGGAGTCGGACATTTAATGTCGGGAGAATAGAGGTGGGTTCGACACATAATGTCCAACGGTTAAAGCGCCATCAATCGGCTTAGCGAAAGCGTGAGTCGATTAACATTATCGATGGTTGTTTTTATCTCTCAGCTCTGAGATGGCTACCAGTAACCCAATCAGCAGTACTACCAGAAAGCCTAAGGTCGTTAGGGTTCCAATGGCACCAAAGAAAGGGGAAAGAGAAAGTAACGTGATGAGGGCAGAGATAAGTTTGATGGTTTGTAGAAGAAGGGAAGTCATGAGTTATTGCGGGGTAAGAGTAATATCGTCGAATGCCTCCATCTCAACGTATGCGAGAAAATTACTTTCCCACAATTGATACAGCTCGATAGCCTCACGGTTATCTTTCATTGAAAACCAGCCGTGGTAGCTGGCAAAACATTGACTAGCGCGAAAGTCAAAATCTAAATTCCGCTCAAGCTCAGGGTAGTAGTTCCCCATATAAGCAAAGTCTGTGATGTACTCAATACACCATTCTCCTGTTGAAGATTGGCAAATAGACATTTCGACAGGGTGAAAGCCACCAGCATCAACACTGTAACTTTTATCACGAAAGTTAAAGACCACATGACGGCTGGTGGAGAGCGTTTCATTGTTAAGCAAATGAGCTGAGTACCGCTCATTAAGCAAGGTATACAGCTTCTTAGAAACTGGTAGGGGTAATGACGTAAAGGCTAATTGGGACATCGACAGTCCTCCTTGTTTAGGGATAAATCAGAAAGTAGGTAGGGGATTAGTTAAACGAGCTGACTAGCGAGAGTTGCACGCTATCAAAGACGTTTCGGCTTAGGTGGCGAGTTAATGCGTTCATCCAAGCAGAGAGCACCTCTTGCACTTCTGGGTGAGATAAATCCGTTGTTCCTGTATCGGGTTGATAGAACCAACGATTAGCAAGATGAAAGTACAGCTCTGGCTCTACTGAAGTACTGTTGTCATTAGGGTAAGAAAAGCTCGCAAAGAACACGATAAGCCAAGGACCTGAGCGTGACTCTCGTTTGAGCTGTATCTCTATAGGGTGCAGTCCTTGACGATGGCGGTAGTAACTCATTTGACGGCAGTTTAATACCAGTCTTTCAGCCTGTTCAGGCAGTGTGTGACCAATAAGAAGATTTTCTAGTGACGAGAGCAGTGCATCATTGATACTGATATCACCATAGTGTTGTTCAATCATAACCAGCCTCGCTCAGCAAATGAGGTGCAGATTTCGCCCGTTACGATATGGTCCAATACGCGCACATCCACCAGCGCTAAGGCATCCTTGAGTCTTTCGGTTATACGTCTATCCGCTTGTGAGGGGGTAGAGTCACCTGAAGGATGGTTGTGAGCCATAATCACTGCTGCTGCATTCACTTCCAACACCGCTTTTACTACTTCTCTTGGGTAGACACTGGCGGCATCGACGGTGCCATGAAAGAGCTCTTTAAACTCAATCAGTCGGTTTTGGTTATCCAGTAGCAGTAAAGCAAACACTTCACGTTCATAGCTGCCTAGCTTGCAGCGTACATATTCTTTAGTGGCGTTAGGACTAATTAAGGCATCACCACGTACATAGCGCGTCGCGAGTATCTCAGCCGCATGCTCTAGGATTTCATTCTCCTGATAGCGCTGTTGTTTTTGGTAATCAGAATTTTGGGTATTCATTACGGGCTCCTGTCGGATTCAATGATGGTTATTCACATTGATGACATATGCCTGAATATTTTTTGGTTTAAGGGTGAGCAAAGGGAGTATAGATGACGATAGAAACACTTGGTGAACACTTTTTATTGAGCTGCTAGCCTAACGGACTGATACCACTAAATTTTTTATTTAAGGTGTCGGGACACACTTCTTTCCTTAGTAATTGACCTATTTTTGCTAATAACTGATTATGTGAGTAGTTTGGTATTGGCTGTTAGTTCCAACTCCGTTAGCGCATTCAAATTTCACGATATCTTATGAAGCAAACTAAAAAGTTAAAAGATCCGAAATGTGTACCTGATAATATCCTTATTGAGTCAGGAGAAAGTGGTACCATTGTTTCCATTGCCCTTGGCTCAATGATCGGGAATCTGATGTTTCCCGGTTTAGGTGGCGTTGTTATTGGTGGGGCTGTTGGTGCTGTAATAGGTAAAGAATCTAGAAAGGAAAAGATTTTGGCAAAAGTCCCTGTTTTTTATAGTTTTCATTTTGGCAATGATGTCATGAGAGTTCAACAAGTACGTAATATTGGCAGTATAGAAGGCAATGCTCCGACGACGCCAAATCAATGGGAAACCTTGAAACGAACTGGTAAAAAAGCAGTGGAAAACTGGATTGATCAGAACATGAAGTATAAACGTTGTGTTGTTGTTTTGATTGGTAGTGAAACCGCCTCTAGGCCTTGGGTTGAGCATGAGATAATTAAAGCTTGGAACGATGGTAAAGCTTTACTAGGCATCCATATTCATAATCTAAAATGCCCTCGAACAGGAACAAGTAGAAAGGGTAAAAACCCATTCGATCAAATTAAATTCCAAGACGGTAGTAGCCTATCATCTGTGGTTCCTTGTTATGATCCTGACACAGTAAATGCATATAGAGATATAGCGCTAAATATGGCTAGTTGGGTCGATCATGCAATCAAGAGTAAGGCGAACTAATGGCTGAAGAATATTTAACGATCGACCCAGAGTCTGCTTCAATTCAAACTCATTTAGGTATTTTACAGGGCATCATACAACGTATGGCATCCAATAGCTCAGCTTGTAAAGCTTGGTGCGTGACATTGGTTTCCGCTGTTTTGGTTATCGTCGCAGATAAGAGCCGACCAGATTATGCTTATATTGCTATCTTACCCACGATAGTCTTCGCTGCTTTAGATGCTTATTATTTGGCTTTGGAGAAAGCCTTTCGTAACTCTTATAATGATTTCATAATTAATCTACACAACAAAACGCTTACAAAAGAAAGTTTGTACTCAGTAATACCGAAAGGGGAAATGTCCACTTTGCAATTTCAATCTCTTTTGTCGTTTTCTGTATGGGGGCTTTACTCGTCGTTGGTCCTTTTAATTTTGATCGTGAAAATTATAGCTATTGGGTAAGGTAAGCAGTTAATGGTTCAGTTCACTACGTTTAATGATCTAAAGAGTTTTAACAGAAACTTAGCGACTAATTCTCAAGTGATATTAAAGGCCGCTTACTCTAAAGGTAACAAAGATACTTTTCTATCTCATTCATCTAAGGATGCAGAATACTTGCCGGGGGTCATTGAGTTACTAGAAAAGCATGGTGCATCGGTATACTGTGACCTAGATGACGACAGGATGCCAGAAACACCTAATCCAGATACAGCGAAAATTATTAAAGGGCAGATACAAGAAAGTAAAAAACTGGTAGTTTTTGTCACGATAAATAGTAAAGATTCAAAATGGGTGCCGTGGGAGTTAGGTATTGGTGATGCCAGTTTAACAACATCAAATGTAGCTTTATTGCCTGTAGCCAATAATTCGTACGAGCAGTCATGGGCTAAGCAAGAATATCTAGGCATTTATAGGCATATTGTTTATGGTGCTTTACAAGGTGAACCTAAACCTGTTTGGATGGTTTATGACTACCGTACAAACACAGCAACTAAATTAAGCAAATGGTTCAGAGGCTAATGCCGAATCAGATAATGCCGCTAACAAATGGTCCAGATACTTTTCTAAGCCGATTGATTGCTGATTACGGTAAAAAAAGAATACCATCTAGATTGAGAGGCGATCAATTCGCCTCTCTTTATTTTATTTGCGTACCGCGAACTCACCTAAAGGCACATACCGTGCTTTGTTCTCCTCTCTGTAAAAATTTCGCTTCTTGATTTGCCATCCGTAACGAATGTATTTGGTGTCGGTTAGGTAATAGCCTTCTCCCATGGCAAAGCGCTCACGGTGTTCAACGCTTTTATCTGGATCGTTAAGAAAAGCCGTTTCAGGGTGATTCAGACATGCTTTGCGCAGCTCTGGAAATAGGTTTCGAGAGTGTTTCGACCACGCGAGAATAATAGTCTTCAACGTTTTGGTGTGAAACTCTCCTGCATACGGTTCACTGATTTCAGCGTCATAGTCCGTGAGTGTGGCAACAATCACGCCCTTTGCCCATTGTGGTACTTCTAAGGTTTCTTGAAAGGCCTCCTCCGCTTGCTGGTGTTTACGCCACGCTCTTTCCCGATCCTGTTGTTTGGCTTCTTCTTTTGCAGCTTCTTCAGCTTTAGCTTGCTCCTCGACCTGTTTAACCTGCATACGCCCTAGGTTTACGAATGAGTGGTCCAATTCATAAGTGTTTATGAGTTCGATTAACTGCTGGTGGTGTTTGTCATAAAGCCAAGGTTTATCGACATCCCCTTTATGCTGGCGGTAATAACGAGCCATGCTTAAGCAGTGTTCAGAAAAACCCTGATCATTACCACCACAGCCTAAATCTAAGCGGCATTCGTGCTGATATTCATTATCAAAGGTCACGGTTACTTTTGTTTTGTCGTACCCGCCTAATGGATTGCGTTTAGCAACCTCCAGAGCTTTCTTTTCGAACTCACTAAAGTCATAGAGTGTCTCTTCAGTGAACTCGCGAGATTCAGACCACTGAACAAGTACCGTGATCGGTTTGATTTTTTTTGCCTCTAACGTAGGTAAAGAATCATGTTGGTCTATGGATGAGCTGTTTGGTTGTGTTGTTTGCATGAGTGCTTCCTTTTTACGAATAAAATAAAAAAGACCACCTTGTTAAAAGGTGGCCTCTAGAGTGGTGGATAAACGTGTTTTTGGGTTGTTTAACGGTTTTGTTAACGGGGCTAGGAGTATTAGATAGAATGCTTCTTTACAGCGTGATAGGGCGGCTCTGAGCCATTTATCCAGCACTTGCCTTGGTAGCCATTGATGAGCTGCTGAAAGAGCCACATCTCAAAAGCAGACTTGGGTTTTATTGAGACATCAAAGCCATCGTCATCAAATCGTTGCCGTTCTTTCCAAGTTGCCTCTAAATCACTTAGCTGCGTTTTTAACTCATCTAATTGGGTTTGTTTGGATTTCTCTAATGGCGCTTTAAGCCATACCTCTAGGGTGTGGCAATACGGCATCACTCCATAGTCTTTAGCGAGGTTCAAAGTGTTACGTAATGCTCGTATCCAACCTTCTGCTTTGGTATCGCGACCATTGAGTTTGACATCTCCAGATTCAGCGGCTGCTGACCAGTCACAACCGTATTTTACGAGTAGTTGGTTGAAGGTGTTTACACCACAGAACTGCCAGCTACGTGCTCGTTTGTTTGTCTCCGTGTCAAAGAGATTACTAGAGCCAATGAGCATGTGGAGCATGAGTAGGTCATCTTCACGTAGCCTAAGTCTGTAACGTTCATACAGGGCTTGTTTGAGTTCGTTGGTACTTCGGGTGTCTGTGTGGTTGAGGCGTTCTCTGAAGAAGGTACAGGCTTGCTGAGCGACATCTTCTTTTGGTACACGCAGTGCTAGTTGTTCATAGACAATGTCATAGGACATAAGGGTTTCTCCTGTGAAAGAGTAAGGTAGTAAAATCATGGTGATACTAGAAACGAGGGGAGAGAGTGGTTATTAATTGTGCTCAGGTATTAGCGGCTACGCAGCTCGACTTGGTTGTAGACTCCCTTGGCTAAGTTAGCGATAAATTTGGATTCCCATAGCGTATATAGCTTGTCGGTGTTGGGGGCAGTCATACTCTTTAGACCAGAGTATCGAGTGGAGACTGTGGCATGAGTGAAATCGAACTCAATGTCTCGCTCAAGTGTCGGGTAAGGGTATCCATTGAAGCTAAAATCTGTGATGCAAAGGATTGAATAGAGGTTGTTAACGCCTTTCGCCAGTGCAATCTCAACAGGGTGGTAGCCTCCATGTTCAGCGGAGTAGTGCTTGTTACTGAAATGGATGGTGTGATGACCCTCTACGAGTCCTGTGTGTTTGTTTAGAACGTTGTTTAATGTATCCAGAAGAGCCAGAGAGATAGGCAAAGCTGTCTTGTTGAATGAAGTTGCGGGTAAGGGATTTCTATGCATAAGCAGCTCCTTTTTCTATCGGTGGGGTTATGCATAGTGATGAAATATATTTGAAAAGATTTGGATTCGAATGGATGGCAGGGGAGAAGGGCGTGATGCTGAATGATGAGTTATTTCGGCTAAAACAAAAATTTGTATATGAAAACGGAGTGCTGAAAGTTTGGTTTTGCGCATTGTCGACGTTCCAATTCTCCCGTATTCTCCATGTTTCAAAATGGACATAGAACTAGCGAGAGTACAGCTCGGTGGTTGCTGAAATAGTCGCGATTAAAAAGGCAGCGACATAGTTAAAGTCAGCTTAGAAAAACACTTAGAGACTAGCCTTTAAATATAGGCTCTCATCGACTTCAAAGTCGGTGGATTTTGGTGTTTAAGAGTGAAGCTCTTGAAGCCTGATACCAGAGCAAGAAGCTTAGGTTTAACTGAGTCCCTAAACACAATATGACGAACATGTGCCGACTGTTTTCACGATGTCGGTTAATAGTTGAAATGAATTGAGCAGAATATGAATAAGCAACAATTAGCGGCAAAAATCTGGGAATCAGCGAACCAGATGCGTTCAAAGATCGAAGCAAACGAATACAAAGACTACATCTTAGGTTTCATCTTTTATAAGTACCTCAGCGATCAACAGGTGCAATTTGTCACCAAAGAAGGGATGACGTCTGATGAAATCAAATCGCTAACAGAAGAAGACGCTGAAACAGTCAAATACATTCAAGATAACCTTGGCTATTTTATTGCTTACGAAAATCTGTTTTCAACGTGGGTTGATCCAACGTCCGACTTTGATGAGTCAAACGTGCGTGATGCGCTTTCTGCTTTTAGCCGTTTGATTTCCCCTACTTACAAAAAGTTGTTTGAAGGCATCTTTACTACCCTAGAAACAGGGTTGAGCAAACTTGGCGAAAGTGCGGGCAAGCGAACTAAAGCTATCAGCGACTTGCTGCACTTAATCAAAAGTATCCCTATGAACGGTCAGCAAGGCTATGACGTTCTGGGTTACATCTACGAGTACCTGATTGAAAAGTTTGCGGCTAATGCGGGTAAAAAAGCTGGGGAGTTTTATACGCCTCATGAGGTCTCGGTTCTCATGTCGCACATCGTTGCTCATGAGCTCAAAAATAAAGACACCATTGAGATTTACGATCCAACGTCCGGCTCTGGCTCACTCCTTATCAATATCGGTGAGGCTGTTGAAAAGTACGCTAAAAACAAAGACAGCATTACCTATTATGCCCAAGAGTTAAAAGCGAACACCTATAACCTAACCCGTATGAATCTCATCATGCGTGGTATTAAAGCCAGCAATATTAAAACCCGCAATGGTGATACTCTAGAAGATGATTGGCCATACTTTGATGAGAACGACCCACAAGGCACTTACGATGCTTTATACGTGGACGCCGTTGTCTCTAACCCGCCGTATTCACAGCAATGGGACCCTAGCTATAAAGATAGCGATCCTCGTTATTCACGTTTTGGTCTAGCCCCAAAAACTAAAGCCGATTTTGCCTTTCTATTGCACGATCTCTATCACCTAAAGCCCGATGGTATTATGACCATTGTATTACCTCATGGGGTGTTGTTCCGTGGTGGTGAAGAGGGGGAGATCCGCAAGCAGCTTATTGAGCAGAACCACATCGATGCCATTATTGGTTTGCCGGGTAATATCTTCTTTGGTACGGGTATTCCAACCGTGATTTTAGTACTCAAGCAAAAGCGTCAGAATACCGATGTCTTAGTTGTTGATGCGTCTAAGCACTTTATTAAAGAAGGCAAAAACAACAAGCTGCAAGCGAGTGATATTAAGCGTATTGTTGATGTTGTTATCAATCGTGAAAGTATCGATAAATTCTCGAAAGTAGTGAGTAAAGAAACTTTACGCAATAATGGTTACAACTTAAACATACCACGCTATGTGGACTCTTCAGCGGCGGCTGAAAGCTGGGATTTACACGCCACCATGTTAGGCGGTATCCCTAACAGTGAGATTGATGAACTCAATCCATATTGGCTTGCTTTCCCTGAACTACGCAGCACCTTGTTTACGGCTAAATCTTCCGCGTACAGTGAGTTGACTATAGCTAAAGACGCAGTCAATACAAGCATTAGCAGTCATCCACAGGTGGTAGCGTTTATAGCAGGTTACAAAGAAGCTTTTGCTGGGTTTGATGACGACTTAAACACCAAACTCATTAAAGGTTGGGAAGGGGTTAAACGCAATCAACAAGAGGCTTCATTAAGTGTTGAGCTATTTAACCGCCTAAGTCCTATTGCTTTAATCGATAAATATCAAGCCTATCAGCTGCTAAACAACCAATGGCAAATTATTAGCGCCGATTTAGAAATGATGCAAACCGAAGGTTTTGACGCAACGAAGCAAGTTGATCCAAATATCGTTATCAAAAAGACAAACGGCAAAGATACGGAAGTACAAGACAAAGCGGCTCCATGGAAAGGCCATATATTACCTTTTGGCTTAGTGCAAAACACTCACCTAAGCGATGACCTGGCAGCACTGGCGAAACAAGAGAATCGTTTGGCTGAAATCTCAAGCACACTTGAAGACATTTTAGAATCGCTTAGTGAAGACGATAAAGAGCTAGCTACGGTCAAAGAAAGCAAAGATGCTTTTGTCAATGCTGAAGTAGCAAAGGCAGCTAAGGCATTCTTGAAAGAGCAGAAAGACGGTAACGTTAAGTTCACAGAAGACAGTTTTGTTCTTGAAGAAAGCTACAAGGCCAAAATTATTCGTGCTAACAAACTTATCATTGAAGAAAAAGCACTGAAAAAAGCAGTGAAAGAAGCGGCAACTAAACTGCACCTTAAAACCAAAACCACCATTGAGGGATTAAGCGACGAGCAAGTGAATAACTTGCTGCATCTAAAATGGATCACACCATTGAGCAACGCGCTCGCTGCAATGCCAAGCAGTTTGATTACCCAGCTTACTAATAAGGTACAAGCCTTTGCGGATAAATACGCTGTAACCTATTCGCAAGTCGCGAGTGACATCAAAACCACTGAAGATGAATTAGCGGAAATGATGGGTGGTCTCACAGGTAATGAATTTGATATGCAGGGCCTAGCTGAATTCACTAGCTTGTTGAAGGGTG
>NZ_JBFSVK010000025.1:0-94824 GCF_041467855.1 Vibrio sp. 10N.247.311.51
CGTAACCGTCGGTCATCACCATCTGGTAATCGCCACTGTTCGTGCCTTGCTCGAAATCGTTCACGTCCGCCGCCACACCTGCTGTCGTGATGCTGATGTTGCCGGCCACATCCACACTGTAGAAACCGTCTTGACTTGTGGCGCTTAAGGTGCCGTCACTGTGTTTGAACTCGTATTTGGTCACGCCATCCAGATCGCTGCCGGACAAGGTACCCACCACCGCGTCCGCCACTTGGTTTTCCGCGTACGTCACCGTCTGCGCACCGAACGAGCCTGACTCATCCACGTTGCTCTCTTTCAGGGTCACCGTCGCTTCCGCTGTCGAGCCGTAACCGTCGGTCATCACCATCTGGTAATCGCCACTGTTCGTGCCTTGCTCGAAGTCGTTCACCTCCGCCGAAACGCCCGCTGCCGTGATGCTGATGTTGCCGGCCGCATCCACACTGTAGAAACCGTCTTCACTTGTGGCGCTTAAGGTGCCGTCACTGTGTTTGAACTCGTATTTGGTCACGCCATCCAGATCGCTGCCGGACAAGGTACCCACCACCGCGTCCGCCACTTGGTTTTCCGCATAACTTAGTTCTTGGTTAAAAAACAAAGAGTCGTCATCTACAGGCGTCACCCCAATATCAACAGTAATAGTATCTGTGCCTCCATTCCCGTCGCTAACTACAACGGTGAAGCTATCGCTTCCGTTGTAATTTTCGTCAGGCGTATAGGTCCAATTACCATTTTCATCAACGACTACAGAACCGTTTGACGGATCTGTACCTTTTGAGAATGTTAACGAGTCGCCGTCCACATCTGTTGCGTTTAGCGTTCCGCTTACTGGGGTATCTTCGTCGGTGGTTACTGAAAGGTCATTACCTATAGGCGCGTCATTTACGGGAGTTACGCCAATGTTAACCGTAATTGTGTCAGTACCACCGTTACCATCATCGACGATAACCGTAAAGCTATCGTTACCGTTGTAGTTTTCGTTGGGGGTATAAGTCCAATCACCATTTTCATCGACAACGACAGTACCATTTGATGGATCGGTGGACTTAACGAAAGACAGGGAGTCGCCATCTTCGTCTGACGCTGACAAGGTTCCGCTTACTGGAGTATCTTCATCGGTTGTAAATGAGAGAGCGTCACCGACAGGCGAGTTATTGGTATCAACAAAGGTAGGAGCGCTATTAATTTGCTCAAACGAACGGAATTGCTCTAGAAGGCTTAAGCTTTGAGTTCGAGACATGCCTAGTGCCTCAAAGCCCGTAGTGATGAACTCAGTACCAGGGATCGTTTCTTCACCGTCTCGTTCTACAGTCCCACTAGTTGCTAAGCTTGAACCATTTTGACCAGCAGCGGTAGCGAACTCATCTCCTAACTCAGTAGGGTCTTCACCTTCTTCTAATGCGGCAAAGATATTTGCGATATCTTGGTCTAGTTCAACTTCACCGTCTTCAGGTGAAAAACGCTTAACTGATACCTGAGGTTCATTAGGTGTATTTTGAGATTCAAGAGTTACATCTCCAGCCTGAAGAGGCTCTCCGTCTTCAAGTACTCTAACCGTGCCATCCACTGAAATAACAATGCGCTGACCCAATGCAAGTGCACCAGTCAAATTCAATGCTGTAATGTCCATATCAACCCCTAAAACCAATTTTCGCTTGCCACGTCAATTTTGTGACACCTTATTTATATAATTCTTTAAAATATAACATTTAACGTCACATCATTCCTAGTTATGAATCTAGTATTTAACAAACCGAGTGCCAAGGTAATGACGCTGATCACATCACACAATAATGAAAGTGCTCACACTATCAATATAAGTTATTGTGTTTGCGAAAAATAACACAGCTAAAAACGTAAAATTGACGCTCTTAAAATCATCATAAAGCGCACAGTAAGCTGTTAACAACTTTACAACCATTTACGGTAGCTTCTCGAGCGAACGTTATATTTTTGGCGGTTCATCTAAATTTCGTATCTAGCACATTAAAAAGCGTAGGTTTAGATGCAGTCCAATTTGGAGAGATGGAAATTGAATTACATTCAAACGACAACATTAGGGTTAGCTATAGCGCTAAGTTTGCCGACAACAGCACAAACCTTAGAGCAAGCCGTTGCGTTTACTTTAGAAAGCAACCCTGAAATCAAAAGTGCTTATAACGAATATATCAGTAAGCGTTATCTTAACGACGCTTCTGGTGGTGCTTATCGACCAAGTATAGACTTAGATGGTGGGATTGGTTATGAACATACTGATCTTGCAACCAACCAAGACACTACCGATCTGACTAGAAAAGAAGCAACGATCACTTTGACCCAGTTGATATGGGATGGTGCTAATACATCCAATGATATCGACCGCACTGCCGCTGATGCAGAGTCTGTGCGCTATCAACTACTATCTAACGCGCAAGACATCGCTTTAGAAGTAACAAAGGTTTATCTTGATGCAGTGAAAGCCTATGAAGTGCTTTCTCTTTCGGAAAGTAATTTAGCGACGCACAAAGAGATATATAACGATATTCGTAAGCGCGTGGAATCAGGTATTGGTTCAACCGCAGATATGTCACAAGTTGAGGCTCGTATTGCGAAAGCGCACGGGAATTTGCTTGCTGCTCAAAACAACCTGTTTGATACACATACACAGTTTAAAAGAATTGTCGGTCAATCTCCGTTAGGGTTGACCTTCCCTCGCGCAGATGTGGGCGCGATTCCTTATACCGTTGATGGTGCGTTGGCAAAAGCGTTTAACCAGCACCCAGTCATTAAGATTGCACAAGCCGATGTTGACTCAGCGAAGTTCCAATACAAGCAATCCAAAAGCACTAACTACCCGACTGTTTCTTTTGAAGCCGCTCAAACTTGGCGTGATGATGCCGGTGGTACAGAAGGCAGCAGCGATGAGTTTTCTGCCATGGTTCGTTTAAGATACAACCTTTACAATGGTGGTTCGGATCAAGACCGTGCAGAAAGTGCAGCTTACCAACTCAACAAAGCCAAAGACCTTCGCGAAAGTACTTACCGCAATGTAGAAGAGAGTCTGCGTCTTTCATGGAGCGCACTTGATTTAACAGTTCAGCAAAAAGAGTTTCTATCTGACCACGTAGACTCGGCATCAGACACGGTAATCTCATATGAGAAACAATACCGCATCGGTAAACGTACCCTTCTCGACTTACTTAACACCGAGAATGAATTATTCGAAGCTCGTAAAGGCTATTTAGATGCTAAGTATGACGAGCAATACGCAAAATATCGCGTAATGAACGCAACTGGTAACCTACTCATCGGTTTACGAGTTGAGATCCCAGAAGAATGGAATGAAAAGGTGGAATATTAATGAAGCTTACCAACACAGTATTATCGCTTTGCTTCATGGTTGTATCTGCCAATGCTTTAGCTGAAAACAGCGAAGATGAATTCGAATATCGCGCTCTTCCGCCTGTTACTCAGATTTACGATCTTCAAGATGATGACAGTGACGGTGTAATCAACGCGAGAGATTTATGTCCCGATACGCAAATTGGTGCCGAGATCGATAATGACGGTTGTGGCTCATATTTCGAGTCATCGGAAAAGAAAGAGCTGCATATACTCTTTGCTAATAATTCCACGGAAATAAACCCTGTTTTCCTAGGACAGATACGCCAAATGGCTGCGTTTTTGAAGCGCTACGAGAGCACAAGCATTGAATTGCAAGGTTATGCCAGCAAAGTAGGTAACGCGGCACACAACCTAAAGCTTTCGAAAGAACGTGCATCGCATGTAAGACGTGCGCTAATCAGCAACGGTATTCAGCCATCTAGAGTTAACATCGTCGGTCATGGCGATTCTGAATTCAGCAGCGATGACACTCAAATCAATCACGCACTGCATCGAAAAGTTGTTGCTTCCGTTGTTGGATTTAAGGGTAATATCAAAGAAGAATGGCACATCTTCACCAAAATTAAAAAGTAGGCGTGCCCTGCTTTTACCATACTGAAACGTTATCTTAAGTTAACGTTTCAGTATGGTGATAATTCCTTGAATAGCATATACCTAAGCCGTCTATAATGTTAATCTTGCCACGTTATCAACATAGAGAATTAATCCATGAGCAAACTAACAGCTGATACTCAAGCAAATCTAGAACTTTTCGTTTCTGAAACACAAGAAACTAAACTGGTATGGGGCCTTCGCAACGAAGAAGGTTGGCTAGCATGTGACTCAAGTGAATTCGAAAACAGCGAAGTGATGCCATTCTGGTCTTCAAAAGAAGATGCTCAAACTCACAACGTTGAAGAGTGGGCGGACTTCGAAGTATTAGAAATTCCACTAGATATCTTTGTAGAAGATTGGTTACTGACTCTTGCTGAAGACGGCGTTCTTGTTGGTACTAACTGGAATGCAACATTAGAAGGCAAAGAGCTTGAGCCTTCTGACCTAGCGAAATTATACATCTAATTTCCGATATCGGTCGTGCGAATCGTGCGACCGATATACCTCTGATTAGTATCAATAAATTAGAGATCTACCTCGCATAACCTCGTAGCTTTACCATTCAAAATTTGAAGCAACATCAAACTAATAATAGAATATCGTTCTTTATCTGATTGTTCGTCTCTTGTGAATCACTTCGTTTTTGTTACCTTTCTACTATTCATTAGCTTTTGTTCTTATAGCCAAGTATCAACATCAGATCGTGACCACAATTCACCAGTCTATACCTCCAATTTAAGCTCGACTCCAAATGCTGATTGGAACGCGCTTTACCTCTCTACTTTAAACCACTCTCCTGAGCGCGCATTAAACATGCTGCAAACACGCTACATCGGGTCAACGGTTTACGGAGATAAGCTTTACCTTGCGTCTCTTCTGTATCAATACATGAGCCACCGAGATCAGCCGTTCTACGGAATCGCTTCAAACGACAGCGACTACCAGGCGATAGAAACAGCGTTTATTTCTGCTCTGATGAAAGACGGCAAAGGCCAATATGAACAAGCACAACAAGGCTTTCTAACACTTTTGGCGAAAATGCAATCTCGTGGTGATTTAACTGGAAAAGCCTTACTAAAATACCAGCTATGCCGATCGCTTAACGAGCAAGCTAAATACCATCAAGCGAACTATTACTGCTCTGCCCTTCAGTCAGATTTACATGACATCGCTGACCCTGTATTACCAAAATTCGGGGCTTATCGAGTCATCGCGAACAATCACCATTTCCGCAGTGACTATCAAGCTGCACTAGACACCTACCTATCACTAATAAATGTGTTTCCACAAGGGCATGATATTTCAGGGGTTTACAACGATGTGGGTAACTTGCTCAAAGAATTAAAGCAATATGAAAAATCGGCGGAGTATCTAGAGCAAGCTCTAGCTCTCAGATCAAACGCTTCAGATTTAATGAAAGCACAAGTGCATCACAGCCTTGCGGATCTCTACCTTAACCAAGAGCAAAGTGACCTAGCAATTCACCACTTTCAAACAGCAATAACACTGCTGAGCGCAACGTCGCATAGCTACGGTATCGCACTAACAAATCTTGGCTTAGGAAAAGCGTACACTCAAACGAAAGACTATGATGTGGCGAGATCCTACTTAATCGAGTCTCTTTCAGCTTCGAGCGAACTGAGCAATGATGTCATTCGCATCAATGCTTACTTGGCGATCAGCGATATGTTCGAAGAACAGAAACTGCCAACTGAAGCGCTCAACTATGCTAAGCAAGCGTTAGAAATAGCAGAACGAGTCAAAAGGCATAAATACATCGCGCAGTCACTTCTGCAGCTTTCAGATATTCATCAATCACTCGGCGATTACCAACAAGCTTTCTATTTCTACCAGCGATACTCATCAATACAAATGGAAGCTAGAGACATAGATAATCGACTCGCACTCGAAGCGCTCGGCCTGACGCACGCCAAATATGAGCAGGAACTTGAAAGCTCTTTCCTGACACATCAGTCGAAACTCGACCGCGTTCAAATTGAAAAAATGGAACATCAAAGATGGATGTACAACATCGTTGTTATTCTGTTGCTTTGTACTGCAAGCTTTACGGTATTGGTCAACAAAACGGTTCGCGCAAAAGCAGCAATTGATGGCTTAACGAAAGCATATAGCCGAACTGAGATAATTCGAAGAATCAAAAGAGTGAAACGCTGTAAAGGGACGGACAAACAGCATGTGCTCGTGCTGCTCGATCTCGATAAGTTTAAGAAGATTAACGATGAGCATGGGCACCCTACTGGTGACCGAGCCCTGGTCCATATTAGTGATCAAGTTAGAAAACACTTAGTGAATGGTGAGTTGTTTGGTCGCTTAGGGGGAGAAGAATTTGTCATCATGTTAACCGATACCAAACCAGCAGAGGTACGAGAACGCGTTGAAGAGTTGCACTACGCCATTTCAAGCACTGTCTTCTTATCAGAAAGCAAAAAGTCACTTAATGTGACCGCGAGTTTTGCTTATCTAGCAACCTCAAACGCATTAAGTGACTTTGATGACTTGTATTCAGTGCTTGACCAAGCGCTCTATCAAGCCAAAAGCAACGGTCGAAACTGTATTATTGATGCATATAACGAACCGATTGATTTACCTGAGATTATTTATTCTCAGACTGTTTGCGAACCAACTCAGCCATAATGCTTTCGCGATCACCGAGGTAATCGTTAAGGCCAACTTTACGCAGTTCACATGCAGGACAATCGCCACAGCCATCACCAACAATGCCGTTGTAACAAGTCAGTGTTTTGTTTCTAACAAGCTCAAGTGCTGAGTACTGGTCTGCTAGCGCCCATGTCTCAGCCTTGTTTAACCACATTAGCGGTGTTTTGATATCAAGCTGCTTATCCATACCTTGTACAAGTGCAGAGTTCATCGCCTTCACAAAGTCATTACGGCAATCAGGGTAACCAGAAAAGTCTGTTTCACACACACCTGTAATCACGGTTTCAGCACCGATTTGGTAAGCGTAAATACCCGCTAGAGTTAGAAATAGAATATTACGACCAGGAACGAATGAATTCGGCAGCCCATTTTCTTGCAGTTCATGAGACACAGGAATATCGTCACGAGTCAGAGAGCTGATAGCCAGTTCATTCAACAGAGTCACATCCATCACTTTATGCGCTTTCACACCAAGCTCTTTCGACAATGACTCCGCAACTTCAATCTCAAGTCTATGACGTTGACCATAATCAAAAGTAATCGCATGAACTTCATCATACTCTTTTAATGCCTGAACAAGACACGTTGTTGAGTCTTGACCACCACTGAATACTACCACTGCTTTTTTCATCTTAAATCCTTACGAGAACCTTCTACTGGCGACTTATCTTGCGCAGTAAAAATACAACCTATGCGATGCTCAAATATTTGTGAGTTTGTATTGATAAGCGCCAATTGCGCTCAATGCAGGTATCAATACAAAGCTGAGTAGCACGGTCTTTTTGGCTGATTGGTTGCAGAGCGATAACAGTGTCGTTAGGAACTGCTGCTCGCTCCAATAAACCGTCAAGTTGTTCGATGTCTTTGCTTGTACCTACTGGATGCTTAATTTCGTTAGCACGTTGCAAGGCGCTATCTAAGATTTCCAGTTTCGCTTTCATCGCCACTTTCGGTGACACCGTAACCCAAGTGTCCGGTGTGGCTTTAACTTCTGATGTTCCGCTAGTCTCAATCTGACAGCGACAACCGTGCTGCTCAAATGCTTCAGTAAGAGGAACAAGATCATAAATGCATGGCTCACCACCAGTAATCACAATGTGCTTAGCAGTGTAACCTTGCTTGATATATTCATTCACGATTCCTTGAGCATCGATTGCTGACCAAGTAGGTGAATCTTCTGTCTTAACCATAATATCGCCAAGGCTGGTTTCATCTTCTGGCAACGCTTCCCAGGTCTGCTTGGTATCACACCAAGAACAGCCCACTGGGCAAATTTGCAGACGAACAAAAACAGCGGGAACGCCAGTAAACACGCCCTCACCCTGAATGGTTTCAAACATTTCATTAATCTTGTACAACTTTTCCTCAGCTCAATCATTTGATGAAATTAATCAACCGCAGACCTTAAAGCACTTCCCCCTTTCGGTCAAACAAATGAGTACTGATAAATGAGTTGATCAAAGCCCTAGCCTGAACTTTCAAGTTCCCTTATCCTTTCGCCCATAGATTTCGTTAGCTTTTAATTTTTTAGTAAGGAACAACATGTACAAACTGATTGCTCTTGATATGGATGGCACACTACTCAACAGTGAAAAAGTGATTTCTCAAGAGAACAAAGACGCAATCGCCAAAGCACGAGCTGCAGGCGTGAAAGTGGTTCTCGCTTCTGGTCGCCCTTTAGAAGGCATGCAAAGCAAATTAGATGAGCTTTCGATTGACGGCGAAGATGACTTTGTACTCTTCTACAATGGTTCTATGGTTCAGAACGTATCGACAAAAGAGATCATTCACAGTGAGATCAGCAACGGTAAAGCCGCAAAAAAGATTGCTGCCCTCGCTGAACAGCTTGGTGGTAATGTCCATGCTTTCAGCAAGATCCACGGCTTAATCACACCTGAGAACAATGAGTACACTGGTATTGAAGCGCGTATTAATGGCTTAGATATTACCGAGTTCGACTTTTCTCAACTAGAAGACGACCACGAAATCATCAAAACTATGATTGTCGCTGAACCAAGCAAGCTGACTGAAATCATCGGTAAGTTGCCACAAGAGCTTAAGACTCAGTTTACTATCGTACAAAGTGCACCATTCTTCTTAGAGTTCCTAAACCCGAAATCAAACAAGGGTGTCGGTATTGAAGCGATAGCGAAACACTTAGGCATTAAAGCGGAAGAAGTCATCTGCATGGGTGATGCTGAAAACGATCACCATATGCTTGAATACGCAGGCCTTGGCATTGCAATGGAAAACGCAATGGAAGAAACCAAGAAACTGGCGGATCACATCACAGCGAGCAACGACGACCATGGTGTAGCGGTCGCGATTGAGAAGTTTATCTTCAACTCATAAACGCTCAACAGGTTCTAATAAGAATTACTTTTTGCTTGTTTCAGAAATGACAAAGGCTGTGCACTGCACAGCCTTTTGATTTTGTGTTAGTCGAGTCGCTTACTCTCTTTTCCATGGCAGACGAAATGCCACCACACCAAACAGAATCAAGATTGGGAAACGTAACGTTTCAACAATAAATGAAGCAATACCACTGAAAGAGACAAAGCTTCCAGCCCAGCTAATCAGCAGATTTCCCGCTAACAACATCGCCATCACTCCAAGAACGATCTTGAATGAGAACTGACCAACTAAAGGTTTCGAGTCTGTTAACGTCACTAGGCATGCAATCGTCATCAAAATCGCCACCCAGAATGAGAATGTTGGCAGTGGCCATATCACCGTGAGAACAATCGACAGTAAGCACAATGCCCACCAAACACCTTTAGAACTCAATAAAGCACTAATATCAACATCCGGTTTCGCGTCTAATCTCACGACATGCCACGTCGTTAAAGCGCCTAATACGCCACCCATTAATACATCACTAAAGAACGCACTGCCTGAATAAGACTTAAATAGCATGATCCACAGCAGGCCAGCGAGCACTATCAGAATCGCTTTTTGCTCCAAGAGGCGTTTTAGTTTCCAAAAGACTAACAAGGTTAAACTAACCCACAAGGCAGCCAACAGGCTTGGAAAACTATACCCACTGCTCATCACCAGTTTCAATGTTGGCAAGTAAGCGTGTGGACGTGGAAAACCAAAACCTTGGTGCGCGATTAAAGTAAGTAGTGTCACCGAGATCAAAGTGAAGCCAAACTTCAACGCGAAGTTACGGCCAAAGTACCAAGCAATTAGCGGCAATATCACAATGAAAACCCATGGCTTCGCCAACAAGTCAGTCAAAAGCACAGTATTCGCAAACACGCTTGGCATCTTATCGAACGTGTTTTGAAGTGACACAATCCAATTTAATTCAACTTGATGAACCTTAGGTGCTGCGCCCACCAGCTCAGTCACATACGTCACAGGTTGATCTGTCGCAGATAAAAACAGCTCGTTAATCTCAAACCACTGTTCTGGATAGCGGTATTGGTGATCTTGCAATTCAGTAGGAGGAAGTAACATCGCTCGGCTGACTTCCACGCCATAATGAGGAGCAAACCAGATCGGCAGCTCAAAGCCACCTAACTCATTTCGAGCCTTGTAGCTGATCACTTCAGAGTCAGAAATACAATCAAACACGACGGCACTGTCGGTATAACCCAGTATATCACCGACCGTTACCGACAAGCCCGCCTCTTCCCACGTTTCACGTTGCGCCGCGACGGCTGGCGGCTCACCAGAAACCACAGTGCCTCCCGGTAGAGACAATTGACCTGTGATCAACTCATCAACCAACACGATTTGGTTATCAGCACGTACTACACACAAGGCGCCCGCGATATGATCGGGCAAAGTGTCGTTTGCCCAAGCGGAAGTAGTACTCAAAAGAGACAGTATGAAAACTAATAAATATCGAATAACCAACGAGTTTACCTAAAAAATAATAGAAGAATATTGAAGACTGCTGTTGCAGTTGAACTATTGTAATCAAAGCCACACAAAATCGCTGTCTACGTTTTGTGCAAAGCCTTCCTCATCCATTGAATGTGAGGTGTGAACCCCATTTTTTGATAGAAGTCCTTGGCAGGTGAGTTAAAGTCCCAAACTTCTACAAAGACTTGTTCAACCCCATAATCATCAAAAGTACTTTCAACTTTGTTAAACAACTTTTCAGCAATTGATTCTTTTCGATAATCAGGCAACACAAACAGTTCATCGACACTTCCCATCGGCACTGGTTTACTCACTGTTGAGATAAGCTCACAAAAATGCCCAGAGATAAAGCCAACAATGAGCTCACCTTTTAATGCCACATAAACCAAACATTCAGGGTCATCCAAGTATCGTGCAATGCTTTTTTCCTGCTCAATCTCTTCTGCCGTTTTAAAGTGCTCTGGGCTAGCAAGGTGGTGATGATGGTGGAGATCGAACATTAACTCGTTAAGTTGTTCCAAATCCGCGTGCTTTGCGGCCCTTAAGGTGACATTCATGACTATTGCGCTTCTCAAACCAAATTAATATCTAAACTGAGTCTAGTTTACTTGGCGTGAGTATCTATACAAGTTATTGAATTAATTCATTGTTTGAAGTGTGTATTTTAGATACAAAAACGGCCACATTACGTGGCCATTCTGTTTGAATGATTTTGAATTAAACGAATATCGAAGCTGTGGCTTTTGCTTTATGCACCGTTATCTTCTTTCTCTTCTTTGAGATCAGCAAGCTGTTGTTCTAGTTCAATAAGCTTAATTTCCGCCTCTACTTCAGCAACTCGCTTTTCTGCATCGGTGCGATTGTCTTGCGCTAGACCATCAGCAGTAACTTGGGTTCGTTGTGCGTTTCTTGCATCGTCCGTATCTTTCATTGAACCCGCAACACCACCGGTCACACCACCTAATGCAGCGCCCTTCACGGCTAAACTCGCATCTCCAGTTAGAGCGCCTGCTGTTGCTCCTAGTAAAGCACCACCTACAGCACCACGATTACGTGCAGCATTCTCATTTTCGTTATCCATTGCTGGTGATGCGCAACCAGAAAGAGTCACAATCAGTGTCGCTAAAAGAAAAGGTTTAGTGAATTTCATAGGAGTCTCGCTTAGTTCTTCGTTTGGAGTAAAGCCATCTTAAGCAGAACCGTTAATGAGATAAATAAAGCCACGTTTAGACGATACATCATGTTCAGCTATGTATTATTCAGCCATCGCATAACTGATTAATGATATATATCTTTGAGCTCGCTTTATCCTCACCAACAATAAAGGCGACCAATAAGGTCGCCTCAATCGCGCTTTCTCAATAATTCTTGTCTTTCACATGTCGCTCTTAGCCTTTAGACCAAAAGTTTTGCATGTTTGCTACGCTAGGTGGTGGCCTAACACCGCAATCTCGATAATGATTTTTATCGCCGATCCCCAGTATCTTGCCATTTTCGTCATCAATCATCGCAGCAACTTTAACACCGTCTCCCACATGGCGAGTTAACACGACAATTTCACCGGCTCTTTCAGATCTTACTGCGCCTAAGATTTGATATTCGTAGCGGCCTTTCCTTGAATTAACGATCATCTTCGAGTTAATAGGGTCGGCTTCATATCCCACACCAATATCAAAAACCGCTTGATAGAGATCGACGCCTGTCTTGGACACACATTTAAATACCTTGGGATGACTCAAAGGTTCTAACAACGCTCTACTCGCTTCATCCTTTGAAATACTGGCACTAGCAGCACCACTAACCAATAAAGCAATCAACAAAAAGTAAGCTCGCATAAAAAGACCTCAATATGTGGGATTCATAATGAGGTCATAGTAAACGCAATGGATAAGCGGATGAATAAAGTAGAGTTTAGGTAAACCATCACACTGGCTTATGTATAAATCAATAAGCCGAAGGGAGATTACCTAAACAACAAAACTTATTTACCGAGCTTTTCAGCAATTTCAGTTAAGCTGGTAGGATCGTCAATCGTCGAAGGCACCACATATTGTTCACCTTCTGCGATCTGCCGGATGGTTCTACGTAAAATCTTGCCTGAGCGCGTCTTAGGCAGTCTCTCAACCACCAAGGCTTGCTTAAAACAAGCGACCGCGCCGATCTCATTACGAACCTTGCCAACCAACTCCGCTTGTAACTCAGTGCCATCGACTTTTACGCCATCTTTCAGCACGACTAACCCAAGAGGTAGTTGTCCTTTTAAGTCATCGTGAATCCCGACTACCGCACATTCTGCAATAGCAGGGTGACCACCCACGATCTCTTCCATTTCCCCCGTAGACAGACGATGTCCCGCTACGTTTATCACATCATCAATACGACCCATGATAAACAGATACCCATCTTCATCGAGATAGCCGCCATCACCAGAAACGTAATAGCCTGGGAATTGGCTCAGATAGCCGGATTCAAATCGATCATGATTACGCCAAACAGTTGGTAGACAGCCTGGTGGCAACGGGCGTTTAAGAGCCACAAATCCTTGTTGATTAGGCTGTGCTACTTCACCGAGTTCATTGAGAATCTCCACTTGGTAACCCGGAACAGGTTTAGTGGAAGAACCCGCTTTGACTGGCAAAGATTCCAGCCCTGTGGGATTGGCAGAAATAGCCCAACCAGTTTCTGTTTGCCACCAATGATCGATAACCGGCTTGTTGGTATGAGATTCAACCCAATCCAATGTTGGAGGGTCCAAACGCTCGCCAGCCATGAAAATCGACTTGAGTGATGATAAGTCATACTTGGTGAGCAACTCACCTTCAGGATCTTCTTTCTTAATGGCTCTAAATGCCGTTGGAGCAGAAAACAATACATCGACCTTGTATTCTTCACACACACGCCAGAATGCGCCGGGATCTGGCGTTCTGACTGGCTTGCCTTCAAACAAAATGGTCGTACAGCCATGAATCAATGGCGCATACACAATATAGGAATGCCCCACTACCCATCCGACATCAGAAGCCGCCCAAAACACGCCATCTTGCGGCATATCGTAGATAGTGCTCATCGAGTATTTCATGGCGACCGCATGACCACCATTATCGCGCACCACGCCTTTTGGCTTACCCGTCGTTCCTGATGTATACAAGATATATAGCGGGTCAGTTGCTAGAACGGGCACACACACGTGAGGCAAAGCATCGTTAACCGCTTGTTGCCAAAGTACATCGCGTTCGTTGTTCAATTCGGCTAGAGACTGCTCTCTTTGGAATACCACTACTTTTTCAGGCTTCCATCGGCTGTCCATGATCGCGCGATCAACCATCGGCTTATATGGCAAGACTTTGTTTATCTCGACACCGCAGGAGGCAGTAATCAACACCTTGGGCTCGGCATCTTCAATTCGAACAGCAAGCTCATGAGGGGCGAATCCGCCAAACACCACCGAATGCACCGCGCCAAGTCGTGCACAGGCCAACATTGCCATTGCCGCTTCAGGAATCATAGGCATGTAGATCACCACACGATCACCTTTGGTAACGCCTTGCGTGGCTAACATACCTGCGACTTTAGCCACTTGGTCACGCAATTGATTGTAAGTGTACGAGGATTGAGTTCCAGTAACTGGAGAGTCGTAAATCAGTGCGGTATTGTCACCTCGCCCATTTTCACAATGATAATCCAGCGCGAGCCAGCAGGTGTTCATCACCCCATCAGGAAACCAACGCTCAATTCCGTTATCGTCAGTTTGTAATATCGTTTTTGGTGGTTCAAACCAATCGATCGCTTGTGATTGTGTTTCCCAAAACGAATTTGGGTCTTCCCTAGCCCATTGGTACTCGGTGATATAATCGGTTTTTCTGTTCATTCGATTCGTAGCAGACATAGTGCCTCCTCCATGATTTATCCATTAGTCCAAGCGACTAGCTTTTAGCAGTGTCACTTGGGTGCACTCTTTTCTCAGCGTTGTATTCGTGAACATTAAACCGTTCACGACAATCGCTTTACTTGGGAAAAGGCACACGGATGGCACCTTCCATGATCACTCGGGCACTACGACTCATAATCGCCCTCTCTATTTTCCAACCGCTTTCCGTTTGAATGGCTTTAGCACCCGCTTTTAAGGTTCCTGACGGGTGACCAAAGGTCACGAAATCTCGAGAACCCTCACCGGCTGCCAAGTTCACTAAGGTGCCTGGTACACTTGCCGCTGAAGCAATAGCAACCGCAGCCGTACCCATCATGGCATGGTGCAATTGCCCCATAGACATAGCACGTACTAGAAGGTCGGTATCTTCGACAGCAACCGCTTTACCACTTGAGGCTTGGTAAGCTTGAGGCTTAGCAACAAACGCGACTTTAGGAGTGTGTTGGCGTGATTCAGCTTGTTCTAGGGAATCAATAAGTCCCATCGCAACCGCACCATGTGCTCGGATGGATTCAAACAGAGCCAAGGCTTTGGTATCACTGTTAATATCCGATTGAAGCTCTGTGCCTTGATAGCCCACATCTTCAGCATCAACAAAAATGGTGGGTATCCCTGCATTAATGTAAGTTGCTTTGATGCAACCCAGATCTGGAACATCTAAAAAATCGACAACATTCCCTGTTGGGAACATAGAGCCACGAGCATCGGCTGGGTCTAGAAAATCGACTTGAATCTCAGCGGCGGGGAAAGTCACACCGTCGAGTTCAAAGTCACCTAACTCTTGGACTTCACCATTAACGATAGGCACGTGAACAATGATGGTTTTCTCTATGTTCACTTGCCATACTCGCACCTCGACCACACCGTGCTCTGGAATGCGATTCGAGTCGACGAGGCCACTATGAATAGCAAATGGGCCTACTGCAGCAGACAGATTGCCGCAATTACCGCTCCAATCAACGAACGGCTTGTCTATTGCTACTTGGCCGAATAGGTAATCAACATCGTGATCGGCTTTACTGCTTTTCGAAACAATAACGGTTTTACTGGTGCTGGATGTTGCACCACCCATACCATCGGTTTGTTTGCCATAAGGATCCGGACTGCCAATCACACGTAATAAGAACTCATCCCTCGCTTGTCCCGCAACTTGCGCCGCTTCTGGTAAGTCATTCAAGCAGAAGAAAACACCTTTACTGGTCCCTCCACGCATATAAGTTGCCGGGACTTTTATCTGTTTAATGTTCATCACAGGCTCCTATTGCGCGAGAAAATCTTTAGCAAAGCGTTGTAATACGCCACCAGCGCTGTAGACACTCACTTCGTCTGCCGTATCCAATCGGCAGGTCACGGGAACATCAAGCTTTTCACCGTTTTTACGAGTAATAACTAAAGCCAAATCTGAACCTGCTTGGATGTCTCCATACACGTCGTAAAGTTCGGTGCCATCCAGCTCTAAGGTGTTGCGATTGGTCCCCGCTTTGAATTGCAGAGGCAGCACACCCATGCCAACCAAGTTGGTTCTGTGAATTCGTTCAAACCCTTCAGCCACAATCACTTCAACACCCGCTAAGCGCACACCTTTGGCTGCCCAATCACGTGATGAACCTTGTCCATAATCCGCACCCGCCACGACAATCAAAGGCTGTTTTCGGTTCATGTAGGTTTCTATCGCTTCCCACATTCGCGTAACTTGACCCTCGGGTTCAACTCTTGCCAATGAACCTTGGATGACTTCTCCAGCGTCCTTCACCATTTCATTAAACAGCTTCGGGTTGGCAAATGTTGCTCGTTGCGCGGTTAAGTGATCACCTCGATGGGTCGCGTAAGAATTAAAGTCCTCTTCCGGCACTTCCATTTTGGTGAGGTATTCCCCCGCCGCGCTCGAAGCGAGAATCGCATTTGATGGAGATAAGTGATCGGTGGTAATGTTGTCACCCAGAATAGCCAAAGGTCTCATCCCTGAAAGGCTTCGTTCTCCTGCAAGAGCCCCCTCCCAATAAGGTGGCCTGCGAATATAGGTACTTTGAGGTCGCCAGTCATAAAGTGGTTCAGTCGTTACCTGATCCTCATCTGGCTGGAACATTTTTACGTAGATTTGTTGGAATTGCTGAGGCTTAACATGCTCACCGACAACAGCATCGATCTCTGCATCACTCGGCCATAAATCACTTAAGTAGATTGGTTTGCCGTTACTGTCAGTGCCTAAGCTGTCTTTCTCGATATCAAAGCGAATCGTGCCCGCTAAGGCGTAAGCAACCACCAATGGCGGTGAGGCTAAGAACGCTTGTTTTGCATAAGGATGGATTCGACCATCAAAGTTTCGATTCCCTGACAACACAGCGGTAGAGTACAGGTCGCGGTCGATGATCTCTTGTTGGATTTTAGGATCCAACGCCCCACTCATTCCGTTACAAGTAGTACACGCATAGCCGACGATACCGAAGCCTAATTGTTCAAGTTCAGGAAGCAAACCTGCCGACTCAAGGTAGAGCTTGGCAACTTTAGAACCTGGCGCAAATGACGTTTTGACCCACGGCTTGCGAACTAATCCAAGCTGATTGGCTTTTTTAGCGACCAAAGCAGCAGCGACGACATTTCTTGGATTACTGGTATTGGTACAAGAGGTAATGGCTGCGATGATCACAGCACCATCTGGCATTTGCTCGTCGCTGTACTGCTTAGCATGCTGCTCTTTCCAAGATGCTTGACTGATTCCTTGCTTGGCAAGTTCGCTGGTTGGCAAACGGCGATGAGGATTCGAAGGCCCCGCAAGGTTGCGCTCAACCGTCGACAAATCAAACTCAAGTACGCGCTCATATTCAACAGAATCTAAATCGTCAGCCCATAGCCCAGTTTGCTTAGCGTAGCGTTCAACTAATTCAACCTGTTCTGGCTCTCGCCCTGTAAGCTTGAGGTATTGAATGGTCTGCTCATCGATGTAAAACATACCCGCTGTCGCGCCGTATTCTGGCGTCATGTTGGAGATGGTTGCGCGGTCACCAATGGTCAGTGCACGAGCCCCTTCACCGAAGAATTCCAAATAGCTTGAGACCACTCTCTCATTTCGAAGGAACTCAGTAATCGCAAGCACAATATCCGTTGCGGTTATCCCTTCTTGTCGTTGACCCGTCAGTTTAACGCCGACAATATCAGGCAAACGCATCATTGACGGACGACCGAGCATCACAGTTTCAGCTTCCAAGCCGCCCACACCAATCGCAATAACGCCCAGAGCATCAACGTGCGGTGTATGGCTGTCTGTGCCGACACAAGTATCAGGAAACGCGATGCCCTCTTTGGATTGAATCACCGGAGACATCTTCTCCAAGTTGATCTGGTGCATGATCCCGTTCCCTGCAGGAATCACACTCACGTTCTTAAACGCAGTTTTACACCATTCTATAAAGTGAAAACGGTCTTCGTTTCTGCGCTCTTCAATCGCTCGGTTTTTATCAAACGCTTGGTTATCAAAGCCTGCATGTTCCACGGCTAACGAGTGGTCAACAATCAGCTGGGTTTCGACCACTGGATTAACCTTGGCAGGGTCTCCGCCTTGGTCGGCAATCGCGTCTCTTAATCCAGCCAAATCAACCAAAGCGGTTTGACCAAGAATGTCATGACACACCACGCGAGCAGGATACCAAGGGAAATCTAAGTCGCTCTTACGGTCAATGATCTGTTTTAAGCTGTCTTCAAGGGTTTCAGGATCACAGCGTCTTACCAATTGTTCCGCCAACACTCGCGACGTATAAGGCAAGGTTTTGTAAGCGCCTGGGGATATTGCTTCTATCGCTTCGCAAGCGTCGAAATATTCTAAGCCCGTTCCCGGTAGAACCTTTCGATACTTGCTTTCATCAAGCTCTTGGTTTCTTTCAAGTTTTACATCAGACATACATCCACCATTATCTGTTAAATGCTATTCGTTGGCTCTCGAGGCCTTATCACATGAAGAGAAAAGTCACCTCGAGATATAAGTCGGCTCGATATAGAGGACTAACGTAAATGGATTGGTAGCCAGTCTTGATGCTCTGGCCCGGTGTAGTCTGCACTTGGACGAATAATTCGATTGTTTTCTCTTTGCTCGAATACGTGTGCCGTCCAACCCGTAAGGCGGCTCATCACGAAGATAGGAGTAAACAATTTGGTTGGGATGTCCATGAAGTGGTAAGCCGATGCATGGAAGAAGTCCGCATTACAGAACAGCCCTTTCTCGCGCTTCATTACAGCTTCAACACGCTCTGAAACGGCGTAAAGCTGTTTATCTCCCACCTCTTGAGCAAGCTCTTTTGACCAACGCTTGATTAAAGCATTTCGTGGGTCACTTTCACGATAAATGGCATGACCGAAGCCCATGATTTTGTCTTTGTTAGCAAGCATCTGCATGATGTTAGTTTCAGCTTCATCGGCGGTTTGCCAATCTTGAATCATTTCCATCGCCGCTTCATTTGCACCGCCATGTAAAGGACCTCTCAACGTACCAATCGCTGCTGTAACGCACGAATGGATATCAGACAGAGTTGATGCACACACACGAGCAGCAAAAGTAGAGGCATTAAACTCATGTTCGGCGTACAGGGTTAGCGAGCAGTGCATCACCTTCTTATGAAGTTCACTCGGTGCTTTATCCGTTAGCATTTTCAAGAAGTAGCCACCCAAATACGCTTCACTTTGATCTTCAGTATCAATGCGCACGCCATCATGGCTAAAGCGGTACCAGTAACAAATAATCGCAGGGAAAAGCGCAAGCATTCGTTCGGTCGCGGACAATTGGCCAGAAAAATCAGACTCTTGCTCTAGATTACCTAGCATTGAACACCCCGTTCTCATCACATCCATAGGATGAGCGTCTGCAGGGATAAGCTCTAGTGCTGCTTTCAAAGGTTCAGGCAAGCCTCGCAAACCAATCAACAATGTTTTGTAATCGTCTAACTCTTTTTCACTGGGTAAATGACCTCTTAGTAACAGATGCGCCACTTCTTCGAACTGAGCATGATTAGCAAGATCGGTAATATCATAACCACGGTAGGTTAAGCCGGTTCCTGATTTTCCGACCGTACATAGCGCCGTGGTTCCCGCACTCTGGCCACGTAGACCAGCACCACCGATGGCAGGTGCGCTGGCTGTTTTTTCGCTTTGTTGTTGGTTTTCTGTTGAAGCCTTTTCGACAGCTGCTTTATCACTCAAAGATACAGACATGGTGAACTCCTTTTCTGTGTTAGCCGCCTGCACTCTTTGGTGCTGCCTGTTTATGTGTCCGGTGATCTTTATCATCGGTACTGGATATGGCGACTAACCATTTCACGTTATTGGATTAAGTTGATTTTTGATTAATTGAAACTAGGTTACCCTTCGCTTGAAAACAACTGATCAAGCTTGTTCTCGTAGTCGTGGTAATTCAAGTGTTCGTAAAGCTCCTTACGGGTTTGCATTGAATCCAACAGAGCTTCTTGATTGCCTTCAACTAGCAAGTGCTTGTAAACATTCTCCGCCGCTTTGTTCATCGCACGGAACGCACTCAACGGATAGAGCACCATGTCCACACTTGATTGGGCCAACTCGTTACAGTTGTAGAGTGGTGTTTGGCCAAATTCAGTGATGTTCGCAAGAATAGGCACGTGCTTACCCGTTGCTGATTTCAGCGCTGCCGAGAACTTCACGTATTGATCGAGCTGATTCATGGCCTCAGGGAAGATCATGTCCGCGCCCGCTTCAACACAAGCTATCGCTCGCTCAATCGCGCTATCAATGCCTTCAACTGCTAATGCATCGGTACGCGCCATAATCACAAAGCTGTCATCGGCTCTGGCATCGGTTGCCGCTTTGACTCTATCGACCATCTCTTGCTGGCTCACAATCGCTTTATTTGGTCGATGACCACAGCGTTTTTGCGCAACTTGGTCTTCCATATGAATCGCAGCTGCACCCGCTTTTTCCATAGCTCGAATGGTCCGTGCAATATTAAATGCGCCCCCAAAACCCGTATCGATATCCACCAGCAATGGCAGATCACATGCGTTAGTAATACGTTCAACATCCACCAACACATCGTTCAATGTCGTAATGCCTAAATCAGGCAAACCGTAAGACGCATTGGCGATGCCTCCGCCAGACAAATAGATCGCCTGATGCCCCAAGTTCTTTGCCATCATCGCGCAATACGGATTCACCGTGCCGACGATCTGCAATGGGTCGTTGTCTTGCACAGCTTGTCGGAACTTAGCCCCTGCTGATAACTTCATAATGACGCTCCCTGTTAATTGTTTATTTCTAACTAACTTTCATAACTACTGATGTTTAGCTCTCGCCAGTTAATCAAGATCTTTGGATTGAATTTGTTGTTCTATCAGTAATCGACTTCCCGAGATGTGTCTTCGCATTAGCATTTCTGCCAGCTCTTCATCACGGTTACGAATCGCTTGTAGGATGTATTTATGTTCATCAAGCGCCTCTTTTGGTCGAGACTGAGCCCTAGGCGATTGATAGCGGTACATGCGTAATAGGTGATAAAGCTCATCACACAGCAGCGAAATGAGTTTGCTGTTACGACTCGCTTTAATAATGCGGTAATGGAAATCGAAATCCCCATGTTGATGAAAGTAAGAAGAACCTTCGACTTCATCGATGTGTTTTGAGTGTGTCGACAATAACCCTTCAAGCCCGACAAGCTCTTCTTGTGTGATATGTCTTGCTGCGAGTCGAGCCGCCATGCCTTCCAATGCCTCTCGCACTGCGTACAACTCGAGTAGTTTGTCTGCCGAAAAGGTAATAACTCGAGCTCCTACATGAGGAATGCGTTCAATCAAGCCAAGCCCTTCAACACGCATTATTGCTTCACGTAATGGGCCTCGGCTTACCTCAAAGCGTTTAGCCAGTTCGGGTTCCGAGATCTTACTGCCCGGTGGTAATTCACCGTTAACAATCGCCTCAACGAGATACTCAGTGAGGTTTTCTGATTTAGTGTTCTCTTTATCGCTGACACGTGTTTTCGTGTTTGCACTTAAGCTGAGATCTTTTATCGCAGTATTCATATTCATGCTGCTCACTTCTGATTGCTGAACCTTAATTGTCAACAATTTCATAACATGAACATAAAATACACGAACAAATTGTCGACAATCAAGCTAATTGTCGACAATTTAGACTAAGGTAGTACTTTTTATAGACGATAAAAACTCATCCAAAAGGACACAAAAAACATTTTAACCATTTGTTATTTAGAGATTTAAACAGATTAACAACCACCAACCCGATACCTACTCTAAAATTATTTGAAATCGATGTGTCGACAACCTATCGTCAAACTTGTCAAAAGCAGCCCCTTTGTGTCTATCCACCTGCCCACCGATAAACAGATGTAAAAAAGGCGCACTCATGTGCGCCTTTCATTCATGGAACCCGTTCAAACAAGCCAACCTTTAATCAAGCAATTTGGCGGGTAACTTCGAGGTATTTGTTGATATCAACGAAATCAATTTGTTCTGGCTTCAGATACTCTTCTGCATAACGCAGGTGAGTACCGCTGGTTAAGAACAATCTAAACAGTTCGATATCGAGATGCTCGTCCAATGCCATCTTATACATGATGTCGACAGCAACACTGATTGGCTTCGCCTTCTTATAAGGCCTATCCGCAGCGGTTAACGCCTCAAAAATATCGGAGATCACCAGAATACGTTCTGGGATTGAAAGGTCATCACCAGTCAGTTTCCTTGGATATCCTGTACCTTTGAGTGTTTCATGGTGCGTCGAAGCATAACGAGGAACACGGCTTAGTTCTTTCGGGAATGGTAAGTTCTCTAGCATCTTAATCGTAGCAAGCATGTGCTCGTTTATCTTGAATCTGTCTTCTGCAGTCAACGTGCCGCGTGCAATACTCAGATTGTAGACTTCGCCTAGGTTGTATAAGTGCTCAGGTACATCCATTTTGATTTGATGTTTGGGGTCAAATTCTAACGGTCTATCTCTTTTCACTATATGCTCTGCTTTATCACTTAACAGTGGCTCTGTCGCAGGTAAACTTGCACTCGGTTCTCGGTTCAACGCCTCTATCGGTGATAAACCAAGTTGATCATCAAAGTTACGCGTCCAAGTCGTCTCAGCTATCGAGCGAATACGAGCGACTTTGTCATCACTCATGAATTCACCACCAACGTTCGATGTCGCGATAAAAGCAAAGTCATCTTGTAGCTGTTGTTTGGTTGTCGCAAGCTCATCGGTTATCTGCTGCGTTGATAGCGTACCTTCAAGTTGCTTTCTCAAAGCGGTTATTTCCGCATCACGCCAAAGTACTTCAAATCGAGTTCTCACCTCGTGAATTCGGTTGTAGTTCGCTTCTAGCTTCGTACCTTTATCGACGATGTGTTCAGGTGTCGTGATCTTGCCACAATCGTGAAGCCAAGCCGCAATTCTGAACTCACGACGTTCATCATCATTTTTAAACTCAAAATCTTTGAAATGATAGGACTGTGATTTCTCAGCCGCGTCAGCCAACATCAAGCCGAGTTCTGGTACACGATTACAGTGCCCTGCCGTATAGGCGGATTTATCATCGATAGCTTGGGCGATAAGCTTGATAAACGACTCCACAAACGCCTCTTGTGTCTGTTCATGCTGCTTAATCTCTGCCGCCATGCCTTTCACTGCTACAGAAAGCTCCCACACCTCTTTGATTCGCGTATTAAGCACAGACACATTATCGTAATCACGCTGCCTAATTTTTTGCGTTTCAGCTTTCAGTTGACGGATCGGTCGAACAATAGGCGCACCAAAGATCCAAGCCACTGGCAAGGTTAGGCTCATAAGAAGCACCGTCACACCAATAGACGTAGCAACTCGTTTGTTTACCGCGCTGTAGATTTCCGCTTCAGGTATCGCAACGGCAAAATATTCAGAGTAGTGCTCGCCCGTTTCAATCTTTTTCAGATACAGACGCTTAGGTTCTCCATTGAGCACAATCTTAACCATTTCGCCTTCGGTAGTAGCCGTCGCAGTACGTTCATAGAGTTCAGTGTAAGGAATGGTTGTGCCTGTATTGAGAGCATGATGATGGAACCATTTTTGTGACAACACTGCTTTCTGTTCATCAGTGAATGCGCGAATGGCTTGATTTAGGATTGGTAATAGCTGCTGATGTTTGTTCTGCAACACAATGTGGAATTGGTTTGGGTAATTAGCTTTGAGATCCAACAGCACTTCATTAACTTTCAATCTTGCATGGAAAAACTTATCCAATGAGAATTCCAACACAGGCTTAGCGTCGAGTACTGCAAAGCTCTCGCCACGATCAACAGCGTCAAATGCTAATTCCATGCTAGGAAACTCAACAAGCTCAATATTTGGGAAATCTTTTCTGAGTTGAGGAATAACCGACCACCCAGATAAAATCGCCACCTTTTTGCCGCTGAGATCTCCATAGTTTGAGACAGTTTGTGCGTTTTCTCGCGTTACAACAGAGAAAGGCAACTCGTAGATAGCATCCGTATATAAGCCTTTTACTCCGTTGCTTTCGTAATTCTGAATAGAGTGCAAACCATCGATGCTACCCTCAAGAAACTTGCCCGTTAGCTCGGCCCACGAAAAGCCATTAACAAACTCGAATTTAACGCCACTCATTTCACTGATCATTTTCAGAAGATCAACCGCATAACCGTGTGGCTGTCCGGATACTGCAAAATCCATTGGCCCCCAATCGCTTTGGTTAGAGAGTAACAAAGGAGGCGTGTTCTCAATGACGGCTTGTTGCTGAGCAGTCCAATCGATTTTACTTGTTTGAGGGAGTACATGTTTCGTTTCTGTATCTCGATTAGACGCAATGATATTGCCCGATTTGGAGTACAAAAAGGACTCTACCTGACTGTCTTCATCTAAACCTAACGCGCTCGCAGATAGCTTACTCGCTAACGAAGACAACACGATATCAATGCCGATTACATGTTGCGTGTCACCAACGGCCTTTGATTCAAAAGCTAAGGAATAAGTTTGTCCCGTGATCTGTAGATGCTGGAAAAGATAAGGCTGTGTTTTTTCAACTGTCTCAGTATTCGCGGAAACATACCAAGGCCGTGTCGTAGGAAAGTAATTGCTCGGCTCAGTCTTTGAGTCTCTGAGATTAAACTCGAGGTCGTAATACTTAGTCGTTCGGATACGACCTGCTTCTCTGTCGCTGATCTCAATCACCACCCAGCGGTCTGAGCGATCGGCACCAATTTTTTCTCTAACAAAAGGAGAAGATTCCAGATTGATAATTTGGAAGAAGCGCTCGTTAGAAGAGCCTATATAAATACTGTAAAAAAGAGGGTTATCTTTTATCGCTTCTGAAAGGATCCCACGCGACTCTTCGCGAGAGATTTGATGACTAATAGATCGATGCACTGAAGAGAGTAAGCGAGCGGTATTTATCGCATCTGAATCGACGTTGCCGATATAGTCGCTTAAATCCTGAGATACCATGGTCAACTTCGACAAGGTATGCTCGGTCGCCATTTTCTTACTGAAGTAGTATTGAAGTGAAACCGCGACGATCGCCGTCAGCACTGTCGCAAGTAAAAACATCCCTCCAACGGTAAACCGCAACGAGATTTTTGTGTTTGCCATTATTCTATCCTTGAATAACCACTAGCCCAGAAATGTAACATGCTAGCAATATTTATATTATTACTACGGCATACTACCTCTAGCAACACATTATTCTATATATTATTCAAGATCTCCCTATATCCCCTTCTACGTCGCAATATCATTGTATTTAAATGACATTTAACAATATAAATCAGCTGCCAATTACCATAATTAATTTAATGGTATTAGTTTTCATAAAATGGAAACACCTCACGCCTTTGTTGTCAGGCTTATTATATTATTTACTTTATGCTATAAATTTAGATATAAAATTTTAACATTAAGTCAGTTCGTTAGTATCGACATAACCTTATGTCAGAACATCTTCGAGCATTATCAGGCGAGCCTATGACGGATAATTTCTCCCCTTCTGCCAGCACTATTGTGGCAAAAGATTCTAAAAGCAACGAGCATGCAGTCAGCGATTTTGCTATTTCTGAGTACTTATCGAAGCCTTTTAAAATCGAACTAACCATCATCTCAAAAAACTTTGTCATCGATGATCAATTGGGGCAAAAGCTCTCTATTACCCGCTTCGTTAATGACACCGATAATTTGACCGCTACGCGAGTATTCAACGGTATTGTTACGCAGGTTCAATTACTGGGTATGGACGGTAACCTGCAGTACTCTAGTTACCGTATCACTCTAAGGCCTTGGTTCTGGTTGCTGAAGCACACCCACTCTTTCCGCGTTTACCAAAACCAATCAACGAAAGACATCGTTTCAGACGTGTTGACCCAAGCAGGCTTCAGTGGCTCATATAAGGCGGGCACCATGCCTTCGTCTAAACGTGAATATTGCGTTCAATACGATGAAAGCGACTTTGATTTCGTAACCCGATTGCTCGCAGAAGAAGGCGTTCACTACTTTTTCCAACACAGCGATTCCGACCATTTAATGATGCTGCAAGATGCGCAGAGCCCATTTCAAAAGTCGGATACTAGCAAACTCGACATGATTGAGGTCCCATCAGGCAGCAATCCATTAATCAACAAATGGATGCCACAGGGGCAATTTCATGGTGCTAGCATTGAGCTAACCAGCTACGACTACTCACAAACCAAATTGGTGAGCAGTAAAGAGAAGAAATCCAGCCATAAGATCGCCAACAACACCAAGTTGACCAAGCAGTTTTACCCTAACCTCGGTATCACTGGTGGGATGGAAGATCTCGCTAGCAACCTAGTCAAGAGGCGAATAGAACAGCTCGAACAAAGTTATCAAACCGTTGAAGCCGAAGCTCAACACGATTCATTTGAATTAGGCACTTGGTTCTCATTATCTTCCCATTTAGACAAGTCTCAACTCGGCGAGTATCTGGTCACAGAACTTCACATTCGATACAACACAGATAATCACTGTGAGGCTAAACTTACCCTACTCGATACGTCGATTCCTAATTACCCGTCACCGAGAGACAAAGCGAAAATCCACGGCCTGCAAAGTGCGATTGTTGCAGGCAGTACGGCGGGGGAAATCAATCAAGACGATCAAGGTCGCGTACGCATTCAATTTCATTGGGATACCGAAGCCTCTGGCGACAAAACAAGTTGCTATGTGCGTGTCGCTCAGATGATGGCAGGCAGCGGTTACGGTGCTCAGTTTATTCCGAGAGTCGGACAAGAGGTATTAGTCAGCTTCATTGATGGCGACCCTGACCAACCGATTATCACAGGAAGCGTTTATAACAGTAAAAATCCGCCACCTTACAAAGAGGCGAACGCCACGAAAACAGGTATTAGCACCAAATTAAGTGGCTTAGCGAATGAGCTCTATTTCGATGACAAGAAAGACAATGAGCTGTTGTACATGCACGCGACCAAAGACTTCACCAAAGAGGTCGAGAACAACCTGACGGAGACGATCAAAGGTGAGCTGATTCAGAAAACCACCAAGCAAGTGACCGTTTCAACAGAAGATAACTACACGCTTAGCTCGGATAAAGCGATCAGTGAAAAAGGCAAATCCATTTCACTTGAAGCCGATGACAAGATAGAGCTGACAGTTGGTTCAAGTAAGATCACCATGTCTTCATCTTCAATCAGTATCGAAGCCAGCAACATTGATATCAAAGCCAGCAGTGCACTCAACCTCGAAGGGATGAACGTGACCAGCAAGGCTACATCTGCAAACAAGATCTCCGGTGTGACGACAGCTTTGGAAGCAACGAGCTCCAACAGCATTAAAGGCCTCAGTGTCGCGATTAAAGCCGATACCACCCTCTCAGCAGAAGGTTCATTAAGTGCCGAGTTTAAATCCGGCCTAAAAGGCACTTTCGATGGTGGCGTGATGGGTGAATTAAAAGGTGCGATTGTTAAGGTGAATTAGCGAATTTAAATCGCCAACACTTAAACCACGCCGCAGTACAAATTTAGGTAGAACGAAAACATGTATAAAAAGATTCCGTATCAGACAGGCCGACAATTGCTCGATAGATTCTCAAGCTCTGATGAAGCTCAAGCGCTGATCGATGAAGAACTCAATATTGACGACTCCATTGAAGCGTTGTTGGAAAAAGAGCTCTATTTCGATTTGGTTCAGTTCCTTGCCCACGGGCTTCCGGTTCGAGAAGCCATTTGGTGGGGCGCGCACACGCTCGATGCAAGAAATGACGTCTGGTCTGCAATGCAAAAGCAATGCATTTCCACAGCTAAAGCTTGGGTCAAATCGCCATCAGAAGAGCAAAGGCGCAAGAGTGAACTATTCTCTAATAAGCTCAAATTAAATTGCGGGCCTTCTTGGTTAGCCCAAGCCGTATTTTGGAATGGTTCTGGCAGTATTGTGGCACCTGATTTACCCAATGTACTCCCAGACCCTTTTCTGTACTCGAAAGCGGTAGCAGGCGCGATAAACCACTCCGCAGCACTGCCCAATTGGGATAAAACCGACGAGTACTATAAGAAATCTATTGGAATGGCCCTTGAGCTTGCCAAAGGCAGTAAGGCATAGGAGTTATTGATGACGTTAGCCGCACGATTAACTGACATGCACGTTTGCCCAATGCAGACACCCGCTGTTCCGCCGATCCCTCACGTAGGTGGGCCAATCAGTGGGCCCGGAGTACCAACCGTTCTCATTGGCAATATGCCAGCCGCGACGCTTGGGGACATGTGCGTGTGTGTCGGGCCTCCAGATAGCATCATCAAAGGCAGTGCCACTGTACTCATAATGAGTAAACCAGCAGCACGCATGGGAGATACAACCAGCCACGGCGGTACAATTGTTCTAGGTATGCCAACTGTGATGATTGGAGGCTAAATGCCTTACTTTTCATAGGGTTTCAAAAAACCGTGACATCGGTCCACTTTCTTAGATGAAGTTCAAAGTTTTGAGTAAATATCTATTTTGCATGAGACTTTTCACGAAAAAGCTCTAGAATTAATAAATGTTAACAAGTGTTTACGAAACATAAGGATTATGTATCAAATATGACACTTTAGTGCGATCAGGATAACAATAGATTTTTACAGGATGTATATGACAGAAATCGCTCGCCTACTTGTTCCAATCTCGGATGAAGAGCCTTCAGGCTCTTATTTGAAGTTAGATCGAAGTGCCTATCGCAGTTTGAGAAACGTTTACAATAGCGCTCAATCCTCATTTCGACAGTTGGTTGAAACGCCTGATGCATCGTCTGATCCCGCTATCGTCGATGCCAATACAGACAACTGGGCTGAATTAAGAAAGATTTCAGAGGAAACGCTGACTTCACAGTCTAAAGACTTAGAGATATTAGGTTGGTACATCACGAGTCAACTTTTTACTTCTCAACCATTTCATAACCTTGCTAATGCTATCCCGGCTTTAAACCTTTTCATCGACCAATTTTGGGATACGCTAAACCCTATGCTTCCAGAAGCTAAACTCAAAGCTTCTGACGATGCAGGAAAAGCGAAGGAAATCACTGAATTTAAAACTAAACCCCTACTTCAACTCGTTGGTGAGTCTGTTGATTCAAGTTCCGTTTATATTCCTTTTCAAATGCTTGATTTTTGTGCAGGCGTTACTTTTGGTGATTACCTCACTGCTGAGCGTAAAGGCAATATCGCAGAGCTAAAAGAATCAGCATTAGGCTCATTTGATGGAAGTGTTTCAGAAACACTCTATCTACTTGCGAGTATTTTTAGTGAATTAGAGATTGCTGAGAAAAACTTAGCTGAAAAGTGCCAAGCTGTTGGTGCGACCGTAATCAGCTTCAACTTCATTAAGACAAACGTACGTGACTTAATTAAAGCGATACATTTCCTTGTTGGAGAAAAATTCGCTCCTTGGCCTCTGGATGACAACTTCCACGTTATCCAAAATTCAACAGAAGCACCTCAACAAGACGATTCGACACACTCGGCACCTATGCAAGCTAGTGCTCCCCAGAATGACTCGAGCCTAACCACTGAAACAAGCCAAAATTCAGGGTCAAGTAACCCGGTAAATCAAGGTAACGGAAGCGTGGCTAGTGACAGCCAAGCACTAAGCAACCTTGCCCCTCAAAACCAGACTCAAACGATTGTTCAAAACGTCTCGAGCATTAACGGCATTGTTAATCGCGATCATGCGTTTCAAGAAATTAGAAAAATAGCTGAGTACTTTAAAGAAACAGAACCTCATAGCCCTATTGCATTCTTACTCGAACGTTCAATTCGTTGGGGCTATATGAGCTTCCCAGAGTTACTCCAAGAAATGGTTGGCAATGAAAGTGTCATCGCCCAAATCAATCAAATGACAGGAATGGACAACCTAGACAAAACCGATTTGTCAGGAAAATCCGTTCCAGCAATGACTTCCGCTCCGGAGAGAACTCCGGTAGCAACACAGACTATTGAAGAGCCAGCGGCAGTATCGCCAGTTCCTGATAGTTCAAATAGTACGACAGATATAAACCAAACATCTGAACCGACTTCCAACTCATCATCGAGCAGCCTGCAAGATTTTGAGTGGTAAAGCACATTAATGCGTTGAGCAAGGAGAAAGTAATGGCTTCTATTTTTATGAGAATTGATGGTACGACACCAAAAGGTGCAGCAACGGTAGAAAAGATCGGGGGTAAAGATGGATTCTTTGCACTTGATAGCGTTTCTTGGAGTGCAGTACGTGGTGTTGGTATCGATGTAGGTAATGCAAACAATGCGGACCAAGGTATGGTTGCTCTTGGTGAAGTCAACATGACTCGTGGCTGTGATGGTGCAACACCTCATCTAACCACTTTCTTATATGCGCCGGGTCCAGAAGGTCGCACTGTTGAAATCGTTATGACAAAACCAAACCGTGAAGGTTCTGGTGCTGATCCATATCTGATTCTAACGCTTAAGATGGCTCGTATGTCTAGCTACAACATGTCTGGCACAGACGGTTCACTTCCAAGCGAGTCTTTCAGCCTAACCTACACAGAAATTTCTAAGGCTTACTACATTGAAGCAGACGGCGGTAAGATCGAGAAAGGCCCTGAGGTTGGCTTCGATGCGACTACAGCTAAAGTTACTTCAACTGCTAAGTAATTAAACAAGGAGAGTTACCGTGGCACTAAATTCCCAACATAAACGCGTAAGTAAGAACCGCGTAAGTATTACCTATGACGTTGAGACTAATGGCGCTGTAGAAACCAAAGAGCTCCCTTTTGTTGTTGGGGTTATTGGTGACTACTCAGGCCATAAGCAAGACAAAGAAGAAGTGGAAGATCGTACCTTCTATAACGTTGATAAAGACAACTTCGACACTGTAATGAAGCGTGTTGGCCCTGAATTATCCCTAAAAGTTGACAATGTACTTGCCGGTGATGACAGCCAGTTTGAAGCGAGCCTTAAGTTTGACTCGATGAAAGATTTCGAACCTGAAGCAATTATCGAACAGGTTGAACCGCTGAAAAAACTCGTCGAAACCCGTAATCAACTGAAGGTACTTCTTTCTAAAGCCGATCGTTCCCGCGATCTAGAAAAGCTGCTTAAAGAAGTTCTACAAAGTGCAGATACGATTAATGCTCTTTCTGATGAGCTTGGCATTAAAGAAGAAGGAGCTGAGTAATGAGTACTGAAACTGAGAATCAAGCGCAACCGGAAGCAGCGGAAGGCTCACTGAGCTTCCTAGACCGTGCGATTGAAGCAACCACTCAAACTCCTGCAGACACGACAAAAGAACTGTTTTCTGTACTTACAGAGCAAGCTCTTTCTGGCACCGTGACGTGGGATAAGAACGTTACAAAAACAATTGAAAACGCAATCTCAGAGATCGACAAGAAGCTATCTCAACAGTTATCTGAAGTCATGCAACAAAAAGACTTACAGAAGCTTGAAGGCTCTTGGCGTGGTCTACAAAAACTCGTTAAAGAGAGCGAACTTGGTCGTGATCTAAAGATCAAAATGGTCGATTACACTCAAGAAGAGCTGCTTGATCAATTTGAAGATGCACCAGCGATTGACCGTAGCCCGTTATTCAATGCGGTTTACCAAGGTGAGTTCGGTACCGCCGGTGGTGAACCTTACGGCACATTCATCGGTGATTACGAGTTCAGTGCGAAAGATGAAGATGTTGCTCTACTTCGCTACATGGGTGAAGTTGCTGCAGCGTGTCACGCACCATTCGTGGCTGCTGCCAATGCTGAGATGTTCGAGTTTAATGACTTCCAAACATTCTCTGAAGGCAAGCCTGTTGCTGCAGGTTTCGACTCTCCTGCTTATGCTGCATGGAATTCATTCCGTGAGAGTGATGATGCTCGTTACGTAACTCTAACACTGCCACGAACTCTTGCTCGCCTACCTTATGGTGACAAAGGTTTGAGTACTGATGTCTTCGCTTATGAAGAGCTTGGTACTGATATGGATGGCAATCCTAAACCAACCAGCAATGATCAGTTAGTTTGGTCTAATGCAGCTTATGATCTGGGTCTTAAAATGACTCAAGCTTACACGGCTTCAGGTTGGTGTACGTCTATTCGCGGTCTGGATAACGGTGGTAAGGTCGAGAACCTTCCAAACCTAACGTACAAGTCTGAAGCGGGCGACCTACTTCAGCAGTGTCCAACAGAAGTCAACCTAACGGATGAGCGTGAAAAAGAGCTTTCTGACCTTGGTTTCCTTCCTTTAGTTCACTACAAAAGCTCTAACTACGCTGTGTTCATCGGTGGTCAAACAACTCAGAAGCCTAAAACCTTCACGGACCCAGATGCAACGGCAAACGCGGCAATTTCAGCTCGCCTACCTTACATCATGGCAAGTAGCCGTATCGCCCACTACCTAAAAGTAATGGGTCGCGACAAGTTAGGCTCGAATCTTGAAGCTCCGGATATCAAACGAGAGCTGCAACTATGGATCGACCAATACACCAATGCGGGTGCCATTGGTAATGAGCAACGTGCAAAAACCCCTCTTTGTGAATCTCGCATTGAAGTGGTCGAGCAACCGGGTAAGCCAGGCGCATACTCAGCTGTCGCTCATCTAAGACCTTGGTTACAACTTGAAGAACTGACGACCTCAGTTCGAATGGTTGCTAAGATTCCAGGCTAATATGGATTTGGCCGGAGCAATCCGGCCAAAAATTTTGTATGAAGTTAAATACAGAATGGCAAAACAGATTCAATCAATTAGATGACACAGATAATACCTTTATGAAAGAGGCTTTATCTCTGTTATCTGAGCTAGACAAACACTCCTTAAGCTCTAAATCCTCACTAATTTCATTTATATCTACACTTATATCAACAATCGATTCCAAACTCAGTTTACAGCTTGATGAAGTCCTCCATGAACCAGAGTTTCAAAAACTAGAACGCAACTGGTTAAGCCTTCAGCAGCTTGTTTCCCTACCCGTCAGTTACCAAAGAGCGCATGTAAAACTGCTCGATATGAACTGGGCGGAGATCTCTAGCGACGTCAATCAAGCCTATTCCACCAAATCCAGTGACTTGTATAACAAGATTGGTAATAACGAACTGAATACCTTAGGTGGTCACCCTTTTGGTTGCATCACCTTTAGTCATCCTATCTCGATGGACATCGATTTTGATGCCGACTACGACGATCTGTTTACCGTAGAACTGTTAGGCAAATTAGGCGAAGCGACCCTCTGCCCTATGTTGTTTTCACCCGTATCAACCTTCTTTGGTGAGAGCGGCGCCGATTGGTTATCTGATATCGAACGTATCAATAAGATCCTTTCCGGCCCCGACTTTAAAGCGTGGCAGGATTTACGCAGTAAGCCGAGCTCTCGCTTTATTGGCATGGCGCTACCACAAATCCGCCTGAGAGACGCATACAAGAATCGACGCGCTGGCTTCATTTACAACGAGCAAGGTCAAGGAGCTTGGGGGTTAGCCAATATGGTACTGGCTACCACTATCATGCGAGAGTTTCACCGCGTGAACTGGTTTGGCTTCCTAAAATCCCGTTGGAACGACAAGCTGCAAGGTGCCGTCGTTAACCTACCAACCAATCACTATTTCGACAGCCATCTGCAAAAACCGGTGACGGATATCAGCTTGTTCGGCCAACTGTCGAACTTCTACGCTCAAAGCGGCTTTATCCCATTAGCGAAGAGCCCGTTAACCGATAAGTTTTACTTCAATGGTAACAACTCAATTTGGCAGTGCGGACAAAACGACAATGACAAAGTGCTCACGCAGATTCAAACCACACTGATGTCTTGCCGAATTGCTCATTACCTAAAAGTTCAAGTAAGAGAGATGATCGGCAGCTTCAACAACGCTACCGAGTGTGAACTGTTTTTGACCCATTGGATTGAAAAGTTCTCGAGTAACGTTTCATTTGCCAATGAGGAAACCTTATCCAAATACCCACTCAGCTTCGCCAAAGTGAGGGTGACGGAATCGAGTTCTCAAGCTGGCAGCTTCGCTTGTACTCTGCGCATTGTTCCTCAATACCAATTTGATTACTTCAGTGGTGAAGTTGTGCTGACCACCGACCTAAATGAGGTGGCGTAATGAGCTTTTGGAAGACCTTTATCAGTGATTCAAAGCCCTATCAGGATGCGGAGATTGAAGACATCAAGTTTCATCTCACCAAGCTACTTGAAGCAGAGGCATCATTGACAGATATCGATAACCGACTGATAGAAGTCAATCGCTCGAACTTAAAGTTTGGTATCGAAGATATTCAATTACTAAGTGCCACTCTAGAAAAAACACAACTGACTCTGCGTATTGAAACGTGGATAAAAAGCTTTGAGCCACGACTCCATGACATCTCGGTAGAGCTTGGAGAGCGCAAAGAGGGTGACAACTCACTGTCGTTCAACATCATCGCCAAGGTTAAGACAAGTCATGGTGAACAAGACCTTATCTTTGACTCCAAAATAGCATTAAGTGACCTAACCACCTCATTAGAAGAAGATAACTATGACTGAACCTATTATGCGTTACTTCGAGCAAGAACTGGCTTTTGTGCGCCGTTCATTAGGTCAGTTCGGTCAGGAGTACCCGACGCACGCTGAGAAGCTCAATATTCATCAGGGGAAGATTGAAGACCCTAGCATGGCTCGTCTATTAGATGGCGTCGCACTATTGAATGCTAAGGTAGAAAAGAAACTATCAGAGCAGTTACCTGAAGTCATCGAAGGTATACTAGGAGTGCTCTATCCTTCTTATATACAAACCGTTCCTAGCGTTGCTTATCTTGAGTTACTCGCAGAAGAAGGCCCGATTGAATCGAGTACTTTGCCAAAGGGTTCGCTTTTCTCAAGCACAAACACCAAAAACGAATGTCTATTTAGAACGGTTGATGAACTCAAAATAGCGCCGTTTAGCTTAGGTAACATCAAAGCGCTTAGCGCCCCGTTTAGCTTCAATAGACCCAAATCGGCGAATCAAAGCTCAGCGGTCGTTCAGATCTCACTGAACACCGGCGACCCTGAAGTGCATTTCAGCCACTTAGAACTGAATGACCTCGACTTTTTCGTCAAAGGGTTTGAAAACAATGCGGACTCTCTAGTCGAACTTCTTCTCAATAACACCTTAGCGATTTCTATCTCAGACAACGACTACGCTCGACATGTCACCATTGACAGCCACCAGCTTAAAAATCGAATCAGCGATCTCGAGTTTAAGTTTTTACCTGAGCATGGTAATCAATTCACGGGCTACCAACTGATTAACGAGTTTTTCTTTTTCAAAGAGAAGCGACAGTTCTTTAGGCTTAAGAACTTTGCGGATTACGCAGGCCAATTTGATGAATCAGAAGTCATCATTAACTTGTTCATGTCGTCATTGCCATCCGAATTTATCCGCCTATTCAATAAAGATGTTTTCAAGTTAAACGTAATACCAGCGATTAACTTGTTTGAGCAAACAGGCGAGCCTATTGCGTACGATCACAGAACCCTTTCAGTTCCTGTGAATGCCGACGCGCACAGCGACAACAATATTGAAATCATCGAAATTCAGAAGGTGTACGAAATCACGCCTAACGGCGAAATACCGTTAGTTCCTCTTTTTAAAGAGAAGTACACCCACAATCAGCAATATGACTACTGGCAAAGTAAACACAATCACTTTGGTGAAATGAGCATCGCAATCTCGCTATCTGAAGCGCCAGAAGCTGAATTTAGCAAGCTACTTGGTACTCATTTACTGTGCACAAATGGCAAGCAAGCGTGTGGCGTAAGCGGTACTTTAGAATGTCTAGAGAGTATTGATTTACCCGGTGAGTTTTCACCTATTTATCCGCCTTCGGCCCCCATCACAAAGGAAGTCGACCAAAATATCCATTGGGAATTCATTAGCTTACTGAACACCAACTTTTCATCACTGGTGCAGTCAAGCAATCCGGTTGCTGACCTCAAGCATATGTTGAGTTTGTGCAGTCGAGAACAAGTATCGAGCGCTGAAATTCAAATGATTCACTCGATCACGTTTAACTCTCAAGTGTCTGCGATTCGCGTTCTAGGCAAAAATGTATTCTCTCCAGGAACCGAGATTGAACTCACACTCGATGCAACCTCGCCCTACTTGGCGTTTGCCGACGTATTAAATCGCTTCTTCCAACAGTTTTGTAGTTTTGATCGATATATACAACTCAAGATCCGAATCTACGGACGAGATGGTGTCGTTAAAAAGTACCCTAAGATTCACGGTAGTCAATTGTGCTTATAACTCAGCGAATATCGGCAATCCTGCGAACGGGAAATAACCAGAGCTTAGACTGCAAGGGGGATATATGAAGCCTTTCATCGAAGACCTAGCCGCTCAGCCTGAAAAGTACGATTTCTCTCAGGCAATGAGGCTATTGGAGCAGCTTCAGTCCCAAAGTAGAGCGCCGATACAGATCCAATTGAAATCGGAGGCGATGCCGACTGGCAACTCTCAAGAGATCCAATACTTCTCGTTAAAGGGGAACAAAGCCAAACTCAGATTGGCAAAACAAGCGCTCTCGGGCGTTAAAGGCGTGATACCTAATTACATATACGAAGAGTTGTTAGCCGCGATCCACAATGAAGATCATTCGCTGCAAGATTTTCTCGACGTATTTAATCAACGACACTTTGAAATCACCTATCGAACCAATGCTCGACGTTGGCTACTCGTTGAAAGTGAGCAAAACCCAAAGAAAACAGCATTATTGAATCACTTTGCTGCGCTTGGAAAAGAGCACAAAGAGTATCTCCAATATTCACTACTGCTAAGCCAACAAAGCCGAAACCTGACAACTCTGAAAAAGATTTTGAATGACTTTTTCCCTTACTCCATCGAGGTGGAGTGCAAGGCATTTGAACAGCGTCTATTACCGACCGACTCGTTAACTCGCATCGGTGTTAATCGAGATTTTAACAGTCGCTTAGGGCAAGGTTTTTTGGTCGGCAAAACCTGCCTAGCGCATTTCAATAACTTGAGTATTTTTGTTACCCCAAAAAACAGAAATGAGTTCCTCGAGATTCAACAAAATGACCAATTTGCAAAAGCTGTGTTGTCTTTGACTCAGCACTATTTAAAAGACAGTACGCCTGTTGCCATTTATCTGAACGTCAAACGTTCATATTTAACCAAACCCCGTTTATCAAGCAAGGTTTCTATAGCCGCTCGTTTAGGTGAAATTGACTACCTTGCACCGGAGCGTAACCCCCATGAAACCGTAAAGATTTTGCTTTTGTAGTTCATAAATACGGAATGTGTAGATTATAGAGATACAAGGAATTGACTATGACACAAGTAACTCTCACTAACTTAGTAGGAAAGCTATCTCCCGAACTGAAGCAAGCGTTGGAAGCGTCTGCGGGCGCGGCGATGAACCAAGGTGTTGGAGCGATAGAAACAGAACACTGGATCCTTCAGCTTATTTCCCAAAAAGATCCGAAGCTAATGGCGTTGTGCGAATCTCAAAAGCTGTCATTAGACGCCTTAGTGAATGAGCTTTCCAAGAAAATATCTATGCTTCCAAAAGGCAGCGAAGGTCAGCCGACACTAAGCCATGGCTTAACTGAATTAATCAAAGATGCTTGGATGATTGCATCGGTAAACTATGGTCATGGCGAAATCGTCAGCTTGCATCTAATTCAAGCGTTGATGCAACAGAACGTGTTAGGCGTCAGCACCCTGCAGCTAGAAACACTGAGCAGTGTTTCACTCGAATCTCTACAAGGTCTGATAAAGAAAACCCCTATTGCCCGAAATTCTGCAGCGCCTTCAGCCGGTGGCTCTGTCGATACTACCCCATCAGGTAACGACGCACTGAGCAAGTACACGGTTAATCTGACTCAACAAGCGATTGACGGCAATATCGATCCTATTTCTGGCCGTAATGCCGAAGTAAGAAAAGCGATTGATATCTTGTGTCGTAAGCGCCAAAACAACCCGATTATGGTCGGTGAACCCGGCGTAGGTAAAACCGCTGTTGTTGAAGGCTTAGCGTTAAGAATCGCAGCCGACGAAGTCCCTAGTGCTCTACAAGGCGTACAGATCCACTCTTTAGACCTTGGCTTACTGCAAGCTGGTGCGAGCGTTAAAGGTGAGTTTGAAAACCGCTTAAAAGACGTCATCAACGAAGTGAAAAGCTCAGAAGTACCCATCATCGTATTTATCGATGAAGCCCACACCCTTATTGGTGCAGGTGGCGCTGCCGGACAAAACGACGCGGCAAACCTTCTAAAACCAGCCTTGGCGCGTGGTGAATTCAAAACCATCGCCGCGACAACTTGGGCGGAATACAAAAAGTATTTCGAAAAAGATCCTGCACTGACACGTCGATTCCAAGTCGTGACCATTGAAGAGCCTAACGCAGAAGATGCAATGCAAATGCTGCGTGGTGTAGCCGCTTCATTGCAAGCTCACCATGGCGCTTTTATTGCTGAATCCGCGATTGAAGCGGCGGTCAACTTATCTATTCGTTACCTTCCAAGTCGCCAACTGCCAGACAAAGCCATTAGCCTACTTGATACTGCGAGTGCACGAATCGCACTGACACAAGGTGCGAAACCAGAAGTATTAGAAACGTTAGAGCAAACTATTCGTTACCAAGAAAACGAGAAGTCAGCGTTAGAAAAAGAAGATGCGTTGTTCTCAAATAGCGCTGAATTGATCAAAGAACTCACACAGTCGATTGAAGAAAACCAACAAGCATTGGCAGCGTATTACACACGTTGGGAAAAAGAGATTGAGTTAGTTGACCAAATCAAATCGGTTCAACAGGAGATCACCGAAGAACAAGAGCAAGATACTGTCGACGCTAACAAGCAAAAACAGCTCGACACCCTGCGTACCGAATTAGCCGACCTGCAAGGTGAAGAACCTCTTGTTTACGCCATGGTAGATGACAACACCATTGCTCAAGTGATTGCGAATTGGACCGGTATTCCTGTTGGCAACATGATGAGTGATGAAATCGCCAAGCTGCTGACCTTAGAAGACGAGCTTAATACTCGAGTTATTGGTCAAGATGTTGCGAAAAACGAGCTTGCAAAAGCGATTCGCATATCACGCGCTGGGTTAACCGATAATCGTAAACCGATTGGTGTGTTCCTGATGTGTGGCCCAAGTGGTGTGGGTAAAACTGAAACCGCCATGGCACTTGCGGAGCAACTGTACGGAGGTAGCAACGATCTTACCGTGATCAACATGACCGAGTTTAAAGAGGAACATAAGATTTCGATGTTACTCGGCTCACCTGCAGGCTATGTCGGCTTTGGTGAAGGCGGTGTGTTAACGGAAGCTATCCGACGTAACCCATACTCAGTACTACTATTGGATGAGATGGAGAAAGCGCACCCGGGCGTACATGACTTGTTCTATCAAATCTTCGATAAAGGCCACATCAAAGACAGTGAAGGTCGAACTGTCGATTTCAAAAACACCATCATCATCATGACGTCGAACGCAGCTGACCAAGCTATCTGTGATGTGTGTGCGAAGACAACAGATCGTATCGACAACGACGAGCTACTTGAATCGATTCGTCCAGACTTGCAACAATACTTCAAACCGGCTTTCTTAGGACGAACTACCATTGTCCCTTACTACCCACTTAACGATGAAGAGTTAGCGAAAATCACTGAGATTTCGCTAAATCGAATCAAGAAAAAGCTGGCTGAACAGTATCAAGCTTCCTTTACTTGGGACGCAGACTTCATTCAATTCGTGGTTGACCGTAATACCGATCCAACAACAGGCGGCCGTGCAGTCGAGCAAATCATTAACCGCTCATTGATGCCGAGATTAGCTGAAGAGTGTATTGGAAGACTAAGCCGAAGCGAACCTATTACTCAAGTCACCGTTAGCGCGACCAACAATAGTGCTGACTTCGATTTATCGATTAAGTAGGTTTTAACTATGAACAGCAAAGCCAGCCAAACATTGACCAAACCTTCATTAATTAACCTGTCACTTAGGGTTAAGTTGATGCTTGCTATCATGGCGGTTTTGCTGTTTTCCATCACCTTAAATGCAACGCTGAACTATTTTAATTTCGAGAAAAGGCTCACTGAAACCTCCGACTCCATCTATGAAATTGTATTAGAAGAAACACATAACGATATCAACCAAGCGATCAGTTTAGGCTTGCCTCTCTCAGCAATATCAAACATCCAAGGCATGTTGGATCGTCGTTTAAAAATCGTTGATGGTATTACTGCTTTGGTTGTCGTCTCAAGCTCTGGCGAACGATTGTTTGGTACCGGAGAACAAAACAGCGAGAATAACCGTCAGCTATCGCTCGATATCACCAACTCTTTTGGATTAGTTGAGGGGCAAGTAAAACTCTACTACTCCACAACTCTGTTAGAACAACAAAAAACCTTCTTACTCAAGCTCCAGTTTCTCTATTCGGCAATTTGGATACTACTCTCTTGCCTGTTTGCCTTTGTCGCCTTGAAGTATCTATTGAAAGGTATTGTCGGCCGAGTAAAAGGCGCTACTGCGATCTTTGAATCCGCGACTGATTCGGATGAATTACTGCCAACGATTACCCAAGCTCACAAGGCACTGCAATCCCCAAACTCATTGTCTAAATTTGAGAAGTTGAAAAACAAGCACTTTCCAGTGTTTATCATCTCTCTTGCCATCCTGTTGACCATCATTGCTAACCTAGGGGTTTCGTATCAATCATTAGACAAATTTTCACAGATTTACGAGGTTAAGCTCGAACAGAAGTCCAACCTGATTGGCGACTCTTTAAATCAAATGATTAAAGAGCTACTCGATAAAGGCGTTCCTGCCGATAAGCTTCATGGCCTCGAAGACGAATTTGCGTTCTTCGTTGATCATCATAGCGAGATTCTATCGATTAACTTTGAAGGACAATCGGGCACTTCTTATCGTTATCCTGCAAAACAAGTTGAGCACCCTTCTATCCGCGAATCGACATTCTCACTCAACAACAACCACACAATTCAACTAAACGTCACCACCGACAACAACTTGATCATTAACCTGCTTAAAGAAAGCGTCATGGACATGATTACCGTGTTGGTTGCGTCTTGCCTTGTGGTTGCAGAAATCATTCTGTTCATGTGTAACTTCATGATTATTTCGCCTTGGAATCAGGTAAAGAAAGTGTTCATGTTGGTCAACCGCGACATCGTGAATCACTTAGCCAAGATCTCTACGCGCGATGAAATTGGCAAACTGCTCAATCTGACTAATCAAGCGATTACTAAACTCAACCCAAATCAGCCATCTCAAGATATCGACAAACAAGACTTTCGATTCATTCGCTTGCCACTGTTTTTATTGGTGTTCTCAGAAGCATCTTCACTCGCCTTCTTCCCTAGGTTTGTCTCTTCACTGGAAAATACAACCGGTTGGATTCCTGAAAACCTAGTCACAAGCTTACCCATTTCTCTGTTCATGTTGTGCTGGGCTATCTCACTGCCATTTGCAGGTTACTGGTCAGATAAAGTAGGCAGAAGACATTCATTGATGACAGGTGGACTCATCACTTGTATAGGCTTGGTTGCTACTGCTTTCATTCAATCTCTCGAACTCCTGTTAGTAGCTAGAGCTTTTACCGCTGTAGGCTACGGTATCGTATTTATTTCAGCGCAAGGTTATGTGTCAGATACCACTAACGATTCCAATCGCACCAAAGGAATGGCGACTTTCTTATCATCATTCTTTTCTGGCTCTTTATGTGGCGCCGCCATTGGCGGGATCCTCGCCGAGAAACTTGGATACTCAGAAACATTTATGCTCGCAGGGCTATTGGCAACATTGAGTGTCTTGTTGGTCTATGTGTTCTTTGAAAAGTCGACCACCAGCAACGCGAGTAAACCCGTTCAGCTGAAAGACTTTAAGCTGTTATTAAGTAATAAGTATTTTGCATTAATTACGATATTCAGTGCGATACCGGCGAAGATCGTACTGACAGGCTTCCTCTACTACATCTGCCCTGTCTATCTGCAATTCCTAGGCGAAAGCAGCTCTGTTTCTGGACGGGTGATTATGGCGTATGGCCTCGCTATCATATTAATTTCACCATTAAGCGCGATATTAGTTGATAAGCTTAAAAACAAAATGGCCTTCATTTTTATCGGTGGTTTGCTTTCATCCCTTGCCTTGCTCAACTTCTACTTCTTCCAAGGCACATTAGGGCTGCTACTTATCGTCATCATTATTGGTATTGCACACGGCATCTGTGTTTCTCCACAAATACCTTTGGTCATCGACCTCCTGTCTGGTCAGGGCATAGAGAAGGGAAAAATCATCGGTATATTTAGACTTACTGAGCGTATCGGTAATATCGCGGGGCCAATGCTGGCCGGGGTTTGTTTGAGTATCTTCGGTTACGACCAAACCATTCTCATATTTGGCGCGTCACTCCTCGCGAGCTCCTTTAGTTTAATTGTGTTTTTCTCGATATTCCTGAAATCTGATAAACAGAAGCTAGGGGTTCAATCATGAGATTTATAGTGTTCTTTCTTAGCTTTATTTTAATGTCCCCATCTTCATTTGCTAAGAGTGATGAAAAACACGTCATTCTTTTATTATGGCGGGGAGTAACGGACGCCGAACAAGGCTTCATGGATTATTTATCCCAACATATTGATGTGAGATTTACCGTTCTTGATGCAAACCGAGATAAAGCTCAGCTCAAACAACATATAAGAGATCTAGAATATAAAGAAGCCGACCTCATTTATTCATTTGGTACCACTATCACATTGAATTTATTAGGAACTTACACTGAACCTAGCGAATTTAGAATAAACAACACGACGCCCGTTGTATTCAGTATCGTGACCGACCCAGTGGGTTCGAAGTTAATCACTGATTTATCTTCAACAGACAGAAATTTTACTGGTGTATCGCACATCGTACCCCATGAAATACAGTTTAAAGCGATAGAAAAGCTCAATAACATTTCAAGCCTTGGGGTTATATATAACGCTGACGAAAATAATTCGATTATCACCGCAAATAAAATGATGGAGTTATCGGAAATTTATAACAAGCGTGTTATGTTGTACCCATTAAACATTGATAAAACCAAGTCAAACAGCGACTTAATTAACATCACGATAAATAATATGAAACGTGATGGTATCGATATGGCTTATTTACCCCCGGATTCATACATTATCACCCAAGGTGGGGAAGTCGTATCGGGGCTACATTCCGCAGGTATACCTACTTTTTCGGCGACTGAGAGCCCGATAAGAAAACATAAGGCCCTGTTTGGCATTGTCAGCCGTTACTACAATGTTGGTCAGTTCGCTGGATACAAAGCGAAGAACATATTGAAAGGAACTCAAAAAGCTTCAGACATCCCAATAGAATCACTAAGCCAATATTCCTATATTGTTAATATCGAAGCCGCTCATAAGCTCGACTATTACCCGCCAGTGTCTATTTTGAAGATTTCTGAAGTGATAGGACACTCTAATGACGTTAACTAGAGCCTCTACCATCAGACTATCGTTAGTCACGCTACTCATCTCGACGTTTTGGTCGATGAGTGTCTCTGCTCAAGTAAAAATTGGGCCATCTCGTCTAATGCTGACTACACAAGATTGGCCGCCGTACCAAACCTATGAAAATGCCTCAATGCAAGGAATCGCCCTAGACAAGGTTAAATGCGCCTTAGGTATGATGGGACAACCTTATCAACTGACTATGACCACTTGGTCTGATGCACAACTGCGCGTGCATAGCGGTAGCCAACACGGCTTTTTCGTCGCCACTAAAACTTCTGAGCGTGATGAATACGCTACGCTCTCGGCACCTATCGCAAAACAGACGTTGAATTGGTATTTTGGTCCAGGAGTGGAGCCGAAGGTTGATGAATTGTCAAAGTTAAACCTTAACTTTTCTGCCAAATTTGGCTCAAACAAATGGTTTTGGCTAAAACGTAATGGATTTAACGTCGTTAAGCAGCCACGAGATGCTAAAGTATTACTAAGACTTTTAAAACAAAGGGAAATTGATGTTGTTTTAGAAGATGAGTTGGTCTTTAAAAGAGAGTTGAACAAAGCCTCTTTACCACTCGATTACTTCAATTCGACGAATTTAGATACCAAGGATATGGGGGTCTATTTTTCGAATCGATTCCTTAAAACCTATTCGGGTTTCTTAGACAGTTTTAATTCAGCCATATCCAAGTGCAAGGAGTAGCCATTGTCCATCAGTGTCCACATGATTTCTGTACCTGCTGAAGAGGTTGTTTCCTCTAGAGTGACGTATCTGCCCGAAAGTGGCGGAAGCCTAGGTCGTTCTCCTTCATGTGACATTGCGCTACCCGATCAATCAAAATGGATATCTAGAACTCATTGTCAGATCTACCCGACAGATCGTGGATACGTGATTAAAGACATCAGTAACAACGGCGTATCGCTAAACGACAAGTCTTTGGCAAAAGAGAAAGAGTATGTCATTACCGACGGCGACATCATTAAACTTGGTGGCTATACACTTCTGGTTAGCTTATTGAGTGATCCAAAAGTCAACGCGGCCAATAACACCACACAGGATGAAACTTTTATAGAACCTTTTAACTTAAAGCTTGATGACAGCGATACTGACTTTTTAGATGACTCACCAGAAGTTGCTACCGTTCAGAAGACCTCGAATTTCTCTTCAAAGAATGTTCTGAGTGACGACCCCTTTTCATCTGATCCATTTGAAGATTTAGACGATGACAAAGTCATACCGAACATTGAAGTAGACGAAATCTCTCACGCCGATAACAACACGCTCTCTTCTGCAGAGTTAGAATATCTGCCAGTCAATGTTGAGAACAATACTCGCATTGAAGAGTCAATCGACAAGCTCATCACGCTGACCGAAAAGAACCAACAATACTTACAGAATCCTCAGCTGCAACAAAAAGCGCTGTTCGATGCCCTAGAACAAACTGTTGATCAGTTCTTAAATGAGTTCGCACCAAAGCAGCTTGAGAGCCAGTTTAGTGAATACGTAAGTAGCGGCATTTTTACCAACAAAGATAAAAAGTATTGGAAGATCTACCGTAAACACTTCCAACACCGACAAGACAACGGAGATTTCAGACGTCAATTCAAAGCGTTGTTTATGGAGAACATGCAGAAGCAAAGTGAGGAAAGAGAATGAAAAGCCTCATACTCTTATCGCTTTGTTTACTGATCACAGCATGTTCTTCATCGGACCCAGCTCCTGTTGTCACTCAATATTCGTTGACCGTTAAAGCTGATGCGACCGTCAACCAATACAACGACGACCAAGCGAACCCAGTTGTGGTTAGGCTTTACCAACTTACGGATCAACAGCTGTTCAAACAGCTGCCGTTTATTGATTTGTACAACAATGACTTGCAGCTATTGGCGGCAAACTTAGTTTCAAAACGGGTGTTACCGATAGTACTGCCTAACTCAGAGCAAAAGCTGACGTTAGACATCAACAAGAACACGCAATACATTGCAGCTCTGGTCGAATTCGCTGATTACCAGAATGGCACAACCAAGACCGTTTTGATTATGCCTTCAGATCCAGAGCAAACCTTAGAGTTAACGATTACAGGGAAGAAAGCAGAGTTAGCCGTGATACAGCCTGACTCGAGCTGGTGGCAAATCTTTTAATAAAAAAGCCAATATATAAAAATAATAGAAAAGGATTTTACGTGGACGCTTTCAAAAAAGTAGTGTGGCAAGAAGGGATGTTTATTGCCCCTCAGCACTTTCAGCAGCAAGATCGCTATGTGCAAAACTACATTCGTCAGAACATTGAAACACTGGCTGGTTTTGCCCCTTTCTTTGGCATCACCGAGCTAGTGCTTAACCACGATCTCTTAAAGATCGGTAAGCTGTCTATACCGAGCTGTTCAGGTGTTTTCCCCGATGGAACCCAATTCAACCTCAAGCAAGAGATTGTTGTCGATATTCCGCAAGGCACCATTGAAACTATCGTTTATCTTGCTCTGCCAATCTCTTTGCAAGGCAATAATGACTACAGCGAAGATGGCCAAGAACAGAGTCGTTACATCACCCGTTCAATCAATGTATTCGATACTTCTACCTCCGAAAACGCCAGTGTCGAAGTCGACGTAGCTCAGCTGAATATCGGGCTCAAATTCGCGGGAGAAGACACCTCTGGCTTTACCCTAATTCCAGTGGCTAAGATTTTAGAAATCAGCGACTCAGACGAAGTCATGCTTGATAGAGCCTTCATCCCTGCTTGTTTGCATTACGGCGCTTCTACCCTCCTCAGCGAGCGAGTCAAAGAGATCCACGCGCTGGTAAGCAACCGAGCTCAAAACCTTTTAAAACGCATTGAAGCTGGCCAAGGTCAAAAAAGCCCTCAGTCTATGATGCAAGATTTTCTATGGCTGCAAACTCTCAACACATGGCTACCGTGGTTTGAGTTGACCATCAGCAACACCAAGTACCCGACCCACGAACTGTATTCGAAGCTAAAACAGTTTGAAGCTCAAGTCATGGCGTTAACACCAGCGATTCCAGGTGAGTGTCAGCCTCTAAAATATGACAAGCTCTATGACAACTTTAACCCGCTGTTTTCGAGTCTACGAAACCTACTCACACTTGTTCAACAAGATTCAGTCATCGAGTTCAAATGGGATATCTCTCTGTTTGAGAAACGCCGTCTACTTCGCACGTTAATCAAAGACCCAAGCAGCGTTTATAACCGTCGCTTCGTTCTAAGTGTTAAATCCGACATCAGCAGTACAGAGCTTAATGAGTTGTTCCCAATCTCGGCCAAGTTAAGCAGTAACAACAAGATTGTAGAGCTAGTGAGAAGCTCGCTTTCTGGTATCTCATTGACACCGCTTCCGATTGCACCAAGCGAGCTTAAGCCGATGCAAGGCGTCGCTTATTTCGAAGTGGATACTAAGGACCGAAATTGGTTAGACATGCTAGACACACGTGACGCGATTGCCCTCCACGTTGATGCGCGCATTCCTGCTCTCGAAGTCGTTCTATACGCGTTGAGATAATGGCTATGGATTATTTAGACGAAGAAACACTGGTCATCGATAAAGCATCAAAAGGCTCTGCTAACACAGAGTCTGATCAGGCATTCTCCAAATTGGTTGCGGTGCACTCCACCAGCACTCAAGAAGAGTTTCTGCGTCATTTTGATAAGGCAGAGAATCAACTGATCAACATCAGCAGTGATTTACTGACTAAAACACTCAAGATATCCACACTGTCTGAACCTGAGGATCTTACGGTCTTCCGTGAACAATTTATTCAAGGCATCAACGACATAAAAGCTCAAGCAACCGAGCTTACTTACCCTATCGCGGTTATCGATAAGCTGTGCTTTTTATACGCCGTTGTCATTGATGAATTCATCATCTATACCGAGTGGGGAGAGAAACGCAGCTGGGAAAACAAGACCCTGCTTAGTGAATTGTTTGGCATGCGTAACGGTGGCGAACTGTTCTTCTCTGTTGCAGAAAAAGCCGCAAGACAACCCCACAAGCTGATAGACCTTTTAGAGATCATCTACCTATTTATCAATATCGGATTCAAAGGCCAATATCGTGAAGGCGGCGCTGAACAGTTAAAAGCATTTGTTCATCAGTTAGAACAAACCATCAGCCAATATCGCTCGGCTAGCGGTGTGCATTGTCGTACTAAAGTAAAACTTCCAGAAGTAAGGAAGCCAACTAGGCGTAAACGTTACTTCATCACTAGTCTGTTTTTCTTCTGTTTAATCGCCACCAGCATTGGTTTGACTGAGTTTTGGTACACCAAGACCCACGAGCAAAGAGCGCGTGATTTCACATTCTTGCCAAGCTTTAGCGAACGTTACGTCTTATCGGGCGAAATCAAAGACATAGTATTCATCAGCGATGATAAAGACTTGGTAAACCCACCTCGTCACGCCAGCAAAGCGGACGCAATAGAAACATCACAAACCAACGACTTTACGCCAAGTACAGCAAATTGGTTAGTTCAGCTCGCCACCTTCTCAAGTAAGAAAAACGCCGAAGCTTTCATCAAGAACCTATCACCTTCAGCTTATGAGCCGATTATCTCTCCTTACAAGAAGTACTACCGAGTGATACTAAGAACAAACACCTCAGAAGAAGCGAGAAGCACAAAGGCGTGGTATGTCGAAAACGACCAAATAAACGCCATTATCGTTCGCACTTCTGCACACGAGTTAAACAAGGAAGAGTCTAACTGATTATGCCGGATGCCAAATCAAACAAGTCAGGCAATGTAAAAAAAACAGTAGGCATCTCTGCCCTAGCCTCTGTCGCCTTTTTTACCGTCGCTTCTAGCGTCATTCTGCTAACACCTCTCAACGCTTATTTGGTGTGGGCGCTGGCCACTATTGCCATTATATCCACGCTTATCGGCTTCATTTGTTACTGGGTACTGATCAAACGCAGCGCAAAATCACAAGAAGAGTCATTAGATAAAGAATTGATTCAAAAGCGACAAAAGCAACTAGCCAGTCATTTCAAACGAATGATCAGTGGGCAAAAACGTAAAACTCGCTTAACCAGCCGTTACGACCAGCCAATCTATCTACTGCTAAGTCAGAACCCGAATAAAGACAAAAGCATCATCACTCAAATGGGTTATGAAGCGTATAAGCTCGATGACTTCGGCAATGACATTGAATTCCCAATCCTGTTTTGGGTCAGTGAGCACTCGATTCTTATTTCTATCAGTATGGGAGAAGACCAACACCCTGAGTACCTGAAAACACTGTGTCAGTCGTTAACTGCGTGGCGCCCAAGACAAGCAGCCAATGGCTTATTGCTTACCACCGATGTTTCCTCGTTATTAGAAAACAATGAGCAAATCACACAACAAGCTGACGAGCTTAAATCGACCATTAAGACATTTAATCAAGCATTTGGAGTCAGTTTACCGATTTATAATGTTGTCTCGAATATGGGTAGCATTAGCGACTTTTGTCAGTTCTTCTCAGCGTTTGATGAATCCAAAAGAGACGAAGTGTTTGGTGCCACCGCGCCTTACTCTAAACACGGTGGGATAGATGCAGACTGGTTTAACGATGAGTATGATCACTTAATCAGCGAACTGATTGCGAATATGAGCAATGCGCTTGCCGGGCAACTCAATCAAGATTATCGCAACTCGATAGCCAGTGCCCCATTCCAGTTTGGACTGTTGAAACAGAATCTTTGGTTGTTCCTCAATCGGTTATATCGAGGAGAACAACTTAGTGATGCTCTGCAATTCCGCGGCTTTTACTTCACGCATGATGGACAAAGTTCAGCGCAATCAGATTTACTAGCGAGTGCTGTCTCTTACTCGGTAGGTCACGAGCATTATCAACAAAACGAGCAAATCCCGGTTAACCAAACCTTATTTGCTCAATACCTAATGACTCACGTAATCTTATCGGAACATGAGCTGGTCGGAGTAAACAAACGCAAAGAGAATACTCTGCTCGTTAACCAAGTCGTTTTCACCCTATCCTGGATTGCCTTGCTCGCCGCCGTGTTACTGGTGATTAAGTTTGATTTTGATTTCCAGAATCAACGAGAAACCAGAGCGGATATCATGCTTGAGCGCTATAAAGAGGCAATATCAGCATCGCCTTATGACATCGAGAATATGGCTGACAATATTCCCAACCTATTCTCACTGCAACGTATCTATAACCTCTACAAACAGCCAGAGCCTTGGTACAGTTTGCCGTTTATGCCAAATCCGAGCATCAAGGAAGAGGTCGAAGAGGCCTATTTTACCGAGTTACAACAAGTCCTGATTCCTTCAATGGAGAATACGCTAGAGAAAGACCTGTTTGTGTACGTAAACCTCGAGGATCAATCTCAGACGTTGTCTCTGTTAAATAACTATCGCCTGTTGTTTAGCAAAGACAGAACCAACGTCCAAGAACTCAAGAACTACTACATTCGTACGCTCCAAGACCAAGGCGAAGCAGATAGCGTCAACATTGCTCAGCTTGACGTACTGCTCAATGACATCTTTGCTCGTAACCTGACACCAGTAAAATCGAACCATGATTTAGAAAGCCTCGCGAAGAAAGTCATCACGCAAACGGGCATTGAAACCCTGCTGTACGAACACATTCAGAGTTCTACGGCCTATGCTAAGCGCGTCGATATTCGCGGTGAGCTCGGTGACAATTTCGGCTCAGTGCTTCAGTTTTCACCGAGTTACGCTGGCTACTTGGTTCCGTATATCTTTACCCCGACGGGGTTTAACCAACTCGATTTATCGGTGAATTCCCCAACTCTGAAATCCGCTTTACAGTCTTATGAAGGCGTTGCAGGAGCTTACCCTAGCGCACTGGAGCTGCATCGAATCAGTCGAGAGTTGAAGCAAACTTACCAGAATGATTACATCAACTATTGGCGTGATTTAGTTCGTAATGTCGAAGTCAAAGAAGTGGCTAATCCTACACAACTGAAAAGTGCATTAACAAGCCTGTCGGAAGCAAGCAATAACCCATTAGTCAGCTTGTACTCGACGATCGCTAAATACACCTATGTTGAGCTTGAAATCCCTGTAGAGGATGACAAGAAACAAGACCCTGCGAGTATGCCGATTCAAGACCCTGACAAAAAAGAATCCGCTCGCCAGATATCACTCAGCTTCCAAGCGTACAAAAAACAGGTATCGCCTAACGACCAAGGTAAAAAGCCAATCGACAACCTGCTTACTGCGTTTATCAACGCTAAAAAGTGGGGAGACAAGTTTTACGAAACCAAAGAGCCGCAAAAGGTTGCCTTTGATACGCTGTCCGTCACTTTGCAAGCCGGTAACCCTATTGCGTCCCTATCGAGCCTATCCAACAGTCATTTAGCAGTCGCTGAAGAGCTGGTTAACAAGGTGGTACACCAAAGTAATGAAACGGTGATGTCACTGGCTCACGACTACTTAAACACAGCGTGGTCGAACGAAATTTATCAGCCTTATCAACAGCGTTTGGCCGCTTTTTATCCGTTCAATCGAAAGTCTAAAACGGATGTCAGTGTGGCGGATGTCAAAGCCTTCTTCGTTACAAATGGCATAGTCGACAAGTTCTTTCAAACTCGCCTAAATGGATTCGTTAAAGATAGTGACGAAGCGCCTTATTTGCCGGGACTACTGCCGGGTACAGGCTTATCGATTACACCAGAGGTCTGGACAATGATGGACAAAGCGGGCGATATAAAAAGTGCCCTATTCTTAGCTGACCCATCGAACATCCTGATCAATTTCCAATTAAAAGCAGTCGATATGACGCCAAACATCACGGAGTTTTCGATCATTTCGGATAAGCCGATCTTTACCTATCGTCATGGGCCGACGTTATGGAGCCAGCAATCGTGGCAAGGTGATGCGAAGTTTATCGAAAAGCTAGGTATTCAGCTTAGTGCGCAGGACTCTACAATTGGCCAGAACACAGTAAAAGGCACATGGAGTTGGTTCCGCTTATTCGAACCAAACGTGAACTTTACGTCTGCACAAGACACTCAGGTGGAGTTTGTTTACGGCGAAAGCAAGGTGAAATTAACAATCAAAACTCAAGGCCAATCGAACCCGTTTGTTCCTGGCTTCTTCTCTGGATTCTCTCTGCCAAGTGGAATCTAATAACGCTTTCCCGACGAGCTCGTCTAGCCTATCAAGGCGAGCTCAACCTTCTGAAGATAATGTCTCTTCAAACAGAGAAGACGTGAAAGGAGATGTGGAAGATGAAAAGCTTTTACAAGCGTTTAAAGCTCATGGCTACACTAATCTCACTCGCTTAAGTCCACGAGTTTTCAGAGCCCAACATCCTAGCTGGGGACTGGTGACCATCAAATATGCTCAAGAGCTAAAGCACCGTCACTTTCTAAAACAAGAGGCTGAGTTTCTTCATTCCGATACAAGATCCTGTACAAGTTCCGGCACAAACGATATTTGGCCTACATATTGTGATTACTTTTCGATTCATCAGACTGACTGCCTCGTTCTTTCTCACTTGAGTGGTAACACACTGCTGGAAATTCAAAACAGATCAAATATCAATGCCGATATGCCATCTCAATGGCTGAACACTCTAGAATCAACCATCAACCGATTCCATGCGCTTGGTTTTGTTCATGGAGATATTAAGCCATCCAATATCGTACTCAGCCTGCAAGGACAAGCTCAACTTATCGACTTTGGCTCTGTCACCAAAATAGGAACTGAACGCTCTGTACTTCGCTTTGACAGCTACACTCCTCGATATTCAAGGCATCAATCAGTCACAAACAAGCTGGATGATTGGTTCGCACTTGCCGTCATATTGGAAGAACAGTTAGATGAAACGGATCTGCCCAGTCGGTATCAGGTTCTACTGAAACAGCATAGGCAAGCCCGATATTCGGCATCGCGTGTTTTCCCCTTTAACAAGTCCACAATAGATTTGAAAAGCTAATTGAACGACTGAGTAACTCTGAATGATTCAGTGTTAGCAAACGAGAACCTGAACTATTCAACCTTGATCGCACTACGACACAATCCATTTAGTTATTCTTTGTCAAATAACGGTTAATATATAAAATATCTATCAATAAAAAGGCGTACCATTATTTTGTTAGATTCCAAAACCAACAATTAACCCTCCAGAAATCATGCATTTCCACCATATTCCACTACGCTTTATTAGCATAGAACATAGCAATCTGATTAAATTTTTTAGGGACGAAAAATGAATCAAATTACGACAGATAAACCGATCATTCTGGTTGTTGATGACATTCCGGACAACATTCATACCCTCTCAGGGATCCTGAACGACGACTTTAAAATTAAGGCTGCAACATCCGGAGAAAAAGCGCTAAAAATTGCTTCTACCCACCCAAAGCCTCATCTCATTCTTCTCGATATCATGATGCCTGTGATGGACGGTTATGAAGTATGTCGCCGACTTAAAAGTAACCCTGTCACTTCTGACATCCCCGTTATCTTTGTGACAGCTAAGACGGATGTAGTAGACGAACAGAAAGGCTTTGAACTCGGTGCTGTTGATTACATAACTAAACCAGTCAGCCCTCCTATTGTGAAAGCTCGCGTTGTCACACATATCTCTCTGTATGACCAAAACTTGGCACTGTCTCGTAAGGTAAGACAGAGAACGGAAGCTCTCGCCATGAGTCGATTGGAGATAATCCGCAAACTAGGCCGCGCCGCTGAATACAAGGATAATGAAACCGGAATGCACGTTGTAAGAATGAGTTACTACTCAAAGATTCTGGCTCAGCACTTAGACGTCAGTGAAGAGTGGGTGGAGTTGTTATTCCAAGCAGCTCCGATGCACGATATTGGCAAAATCGGTATTCCTGACTGCATATTAGGTAAACCTGGCAAGCTTGATGCGGATGAATGGGCAATCATGCAAACACACGTAACGATTGGTGGGGATATTATCGGAGACAACGATTCTAAACTGCTAAAACTCGCCCAAGAGATCGCTCTTTATCACCATGAAAAATGGGATGGCAGCGGCTACCCTCATAAGCTATCAGGCGAAGACATCCCTCTAAGTGCACGTATTGTTGCAATAGCAGATGTATTCGATGCCCTCACCAGCGAACGCCCATACAAGAAAGCTTGGCCGATTGAAAAAGCGATTGAGTTAATACAAGAGCAAGCTGGCCATCACTTTGATCCTAACTTGGTTCCTATTTTCATTAGTAAGCTCGATGAAATGCTCACTATCAAAGACTCTTTTACTGATGAACAAGAACACTAAGTTCGCTGGTACTTTATCAATACAGGCACTTTATGAATACTGTTTCAAGATTTGCTACTGATTCGAAATTAATCTTAACCTCCTTTCTGGTCGCAGCCATCGTGGTGTTTTCTGTCGCGGTAGGTGCTTGGATCAATCTCAACGATCGCTTCATCGGCGTTGAACAATACGCTTCCAGTACTCGCTTATTGACCTCACTCGATAAGCTTCGCGTTTATGAGTTGTCTTTTAGTAACGACTACAGCGAACAAGTCACCTCTAGCTTTGATCAAGAAGCAGAACAAACCGTGGGTCTAGCCAATGATTACGCCGACCAGTATGCAACGTCCCTTCCTATCAATTTACTCACGGAATATTTGATTCAATTCAAGCAATATGTCGACATTGTTGAGTTGACCCAATCAACTCGAACGCTTATGGACGAGCGCTCCAATGCCGCAACAGACTTATTGCGAGAGATGAGGGATCTACATAATCAAGCGATCAATCAAAACAATCAGAAAATTCGCGGTCTACGACTAAACAGCGAAGAACTGACCAACGTCGCACTAGAAACCAGTCAACTTGCCACTCTTGCCGTTAACATACAAAATCTTGAAAAAGAGTATTTACTCGACGGCAACCTAAAGACTCACTCGTTAGTCAAACTTGAGATGCAAAAGGCTTCACGGCTCATCTCAGAGTTGCAAGAGCAGATTTTGGATGACAAAGGACAACAACTTTTAGAGGTTGTAGATAAGGCAAAAGATCGCTATTACACCAACTTAGTTCAGCTGCAAGGCATACCGGCGTCTTCGAAAAAGTTAAGAGCATCTCTTATCAATCAAGTCACCCTTAGTGGCTCTGAATTCTCACGCTCAGTTAGCTTGCTCTATCAAACCAAACAGAGCCAAGTCGCGGAACTGAGTCATCTCGTTTCTCAATCTCAAGAAGAACTCTCTTCCCAATTGCTCATAGGGCAAGACCTACTGGCGATTCGCACGCTACTAAGTCGTTCAAATCGATTCAACCGAGATTTTCTGCTCGCAAATTCAAAGGAACAGAAGCTCATCGCCGACAAAGTGTCACATGTGATTAATGAGATGCAATCTAAATCTAGCAACGCGCAACGACTTATTACCCTGTATGCACCAAACGTAAAAATTACTGCCTTTGACGAGCATATCAGCGTTTATGAGTCGCAATTTATGGAGTTAGTCAGTTCACAGATGCGAGGTCACCAACTACTCAACACGATGGATGAGAGCTTCTTAGAATTTCGAGATTTCGTCTCTCAACGTCACCTTTCAGAAAGCGTCAATGTAAAAGACTCTTCTAGCGTGACGTTCCATTTGGCCATCGGTGGCGTGATTTTCTTCGTCATTATTTTGTTGATGGGCTTGCTCGCCAGCAAAGCGCACTCAGCCTTAGAGGCATTCGCGCGCAGTCTAGCTGCAGCAAGAGATGAAGCCGATGCCGCAAACCAAGCAAAATCCGATTTCTTAGCCAACATGAGCCACGAAATTCGTACACCAATGAATGCCATCATCGGCATGAGTTACCTGGCATTAAAAACAGATTTGACCAAGGCACAACGTAACTACATCCATAAAGTGAAGCTCTCTTCCGATACCCTACTCGGTCTAATCAATGACATTCTCGATTTCTCGAAAATTGAAGCTGGAAAACTCGACATTGAGAAAGTGGACTTCCAACTTGAGAATGTACTCGACAATATTACTAACTTGGTTGGCTTACGAGCCTCAGAACGCGACCTAGAGTTGCTCATTCAAGTCGACAGAGACGTGCCGACTAACCTGATTGGGGATCCGTTAAGAATTGGGCAAATATTGATTAACCTAAGTAACAATGCTGTCAAATTCACAGAGAAAGGCGAAGTGAAGATCGCTATCTCGGTTGCAGAAAGACAAGGCGATGACATCAAGTTGAACTTTGCCGTCTCAGACAGTGGGATTGGTATGACGCAAGAGCAAGCCGCCAAGTTATTCAATAAGTTCACTCAGGCTGATAGCTCAACCACACGCAAATACGGTGGTACGGGCTTGGGCCTCGCCATTAGTAAAGAGCTAAGCCAACTGATGGGCGGCGATATTCATGTCTCAACGGAGCTTGGTAAAGGCTCGACCTTTTCATTTACGATTGCCACTCGCGTCAGTCATTCTATCCAGCAGCATCGCGTGGTGGTGCCTGCATCAATTAACGACTTGAAAGTGTTGGTCGTCGATGACAACTCCAGCGCACGCTTGATCATGGGTGACATTCTAGAGTCGTTGAAGCTAACACCAACACTAAGTTCATCAGTCGATGACGCTCTTGTTGAGTTACATAACGCTGACGCTCAGAACAAACCATTTGATTTGGTTATCTCCGACTGGAAGATGCCTAAGAGAGACGGCGTAGACTTACTCGCAGAGCTCAACAAAGGGCATCAGCTAAACACAACGCCTAAGATCATGATGTTGACCGCTTACGACCGAGAAGAGCTTGCTGAAGCGATTAAACAAAGAGGCTTTAACGTACCGAGTATTTTAGACAAACCAATCACCTCCTCTCACCTTTATGACTCTATTGTCTCACTCTATGGGCTCGACTCAGACCGTGTCTCACGCAGTGAACTTGAGCAACAAACTCAGTTAGCTAACGTCCAGCAACTAGCCGGAGCCAAGTTACTCTTAGTTGAAGACAATGAGATCAACCAAGAACTCGCGACTGAGCTATTAGAAGGACAGAAAATTCAGGTTTCGGTAGCCGAAAATGGCAAGCTAGCGATCGAGCTCTACCAACAAGCCATTACAGACGGACAACCGTTCGATGGTATTTTGATGGATTGCCAAATGCCAGTAATGGACGGCTATGAAGCAACAGAGTACATCCGTCAGCAGATCAACGATCAAGACATACCTATCATCGCGATGACAGCTAATGTCATGGAGCGAGACAAAGAAAAGGCGCTCAGTTGTGGCATGAGTGACATTATTGCTAAACCCATCGATGTCGGTTCCATGTTTGCCACTCTTGCGAATTGGGTGTCACCTTCTCGTCCTGTTGCGTTTGTTGATCCAATATCACATCAAGAAGAGTCAACGAGCTCTAGTTCTAACGAATCAGAAGACAACAGGGCCTTTAATACAGCGCTTTCCATAGTTGAGGGTCTAGACATTACGCTTGGCTTAATCAGAGCCAACAATAATCACCAACTGTATAGCAAGCTATTGCATCGATTTGTCGAGGCATACTCTGACAAAGGTAAGCTTGAAAGCGAGCTAACAGGCGGCAGCGCACCACGCTATCTCCACACACTGAAAGGGGTGGCAGGCAATTTGGGGACGAAACAACTGCACACGTTGTGTGAAAACCTAGAAGCACAGCCAGATGATGCCGATTTAAAAAACAGTGTGATCGACACATCGCTTAAACTAAGCAAATCAATAAGCCAAGCCTTGTCTCAAATTGAAGTATCGAAATATTCAGTAGCGACCAAGTCGGAAGAGAGCTCTGAACAGCAGCAACAGTCGACTACTGATCAGCAACTCTACTGCCAATTATTGGAGGCGACGACTAATGATGACACCGATGCGCTCACCATAATTCTTAACATTGAAGATGGCGCTAAGATTGGGTTATCCCCTTCAGAATTCAAACGACTCGAAGTTTCGTTGGAAGAGTTTGATTTTGACAAGGCAACTGAGATCTTAAAAGGATCGACCTTGTCTGATTAACCGTCTGACAAATAAAGGAATTCGTTATAAACATTCCAAATTTTATAGAGAGCCTGACATGGCTCTCTTTTTTCACCTTCGCACAACACGTCACCGTGAACTTTATGAACAATATTAATCCAATGTTCTTTATTCTCAATATCGCCGCATTACAGACATTTCATTAACACACCGTTAACTTTAGCTTCATCTGCTAAGCAATATCCTACTCATCTGTTTAGTAGCTGGAAATAAAACATAAGTTTCTCTCCATTGAAGAGATCCCCTACATAAGGAACGTGAACCATGTTCAAGGCACTGAAACCTACTCTTGCGGCTTCTATCATCGCAGCAACCTTTTCTTTCAACACTTTTGCTGCTGACGTAGAAAAAATCCACTTCCTAATCCCTGGCGGCGCTGGTGGCGGTTGGGATATGACAGCTCGTGGTACGGGTGATGTATTGGTGAAATCAGACATCGTAGAAAATGTCTCTTTCCAAAACCTGTCTGGTGGCGGTGGCGGTAAAGCGATTGCTCACCTAATCGAAACGGCACAACGCCAAGAAGACACGCTAATGGTGAACTCAACGCCTATCGTTGTTCGCTCACTAACAGGTATCTTCCCTCAATCTTTCCGTGACCTAACTCCGGTAGCAGCAACCATTGCCGATTACGGTGCAATCGTGGCGTCTGCGGATTCTAAGTACGACACTTGGGAAGACGTCGTTAAAGAGTTCGAAACCAACCCACGTAAAGTAAAAATTGCCGGCGGTTCAGCTCGTGGCAGCATGGACCACCTTGTGGTTGCGGCAGCGTTCAAAGGCGAAGGTTTTGATGCGAAGAAAGTGCGTTACATTGCCTACGATGCTGGCGGTAAAGCGATGGCGGCACTGCTTTCTGGCGAAACACAGCTGCTTTCAACTGGCCTTGGCGAAGTACTAGAGATGTCTAAATCTGGCCAAGTAAAAGTGCTAGCTGTGACGGCTCCAAAACGTCTTGACGCTGCACCTAACATCCCAACACTGACTGAGTACGGCAACGAGACAGTATTTGCTAACTGGCGTGGTTTCTTCGCGGCACCGGGTACAAGCCAAGCGAAAATCGACGAGTGGAACGAAGCTCTTGGCAAAATGTACAAAACCGATGAGTGGCAAGTGGTACGTGACCGTAACGGTTGGATCGACAACTACAAAGCTGACAAAGATTTTTACGCCTTCCTAGAAGACCAAGAAAAACAGATGGGCGATCTAATGCGTGAGCTTGGTTTCTTGAAGTAACCAACAATCAGAGAGGGTCTTTGTGCCCTCTTACTCTTTCCTGTTTCGCCGTACATGAGTTAACTAAAACTCCTTTGTTTATTCGTAGTGTATTGCTAAAGCTTGCTGATTCGTTGTAGAGGCAAGTGGCTTAACTAAGTCATGTAATTCGCTCACCTTTGGTTAGTGATCCCAGACATTCTTCATTAACTCGCTCATGTACGGCTTTTTTACTTTTTATACCACCCCAAATGGAGTTGGATATGTCGGACTTACCAACCAAATTTCTGAGTAAGGAATCTTTGCTTTCGAAGGATCGCATCGGAGCCATGATCTTTATGCTGGCGTGCTTGTGCTACGGCTACCAAACCACGCTGATTCCTTTGTTTCCCGGTGACGAGTACGAACCCTTCACAGCAAGAACCTTACCTACCCTGTTGACGTTTATCGGCATTGGCCTTTCATTGATCCTGCTGATAACAGGACAACCGGATAAGAAAGTCACATGCGACACAACGCCGCTGAACTGGAAACTGCTGATTGGCTTCTTGGTGTTAATGGCACTGTACGGTGTTGGGCTGACTTATCTTGGCTTTGTTTTAGCAACCAGCTTCTTCTTACTTGCAGGCTTTTACCTGTTAGGTGAGCGTCGTAAAGCGGTTTTATTTGGCGCGTCGTTCCCTTTCGTTATCGCGTTCTTTCTTTTATTAACTCAAGGCTTAGATATCTACCTAGAGCCTGGTTTAATCTTCACTCTTTGGTAGGGATAACATTATGTTAGACGGAATTTTACAAGGACTTTCGACCGCTGTGATGCCAATGAACATCATGATGGTAATTGTGGGCTGTTTCGTTGGCACCTTCATCGGTATGCTTCCGGGGTTAGGTCCAATTTCAGCAATCGCGTTGATGATCCCTATTACATACGGCCTAGACCCTTCTTCTGGCCTAATCTTGATGGCTGGTGTGTATTACGGCGCTGTATTTGGTGGCTCAACGTCATCCATCTTAATCAATGCTCCGGGTTGTTCTTCAACGGTAGTAACCGCGTTTGACGGCTACCCGATGGCTCAAAAAGGCCAAGCAGGTAAAGCACTTGCTCTCGCGGCTTACTCTTCTTTCACTGGCGGTACGCTTTCAGCAATCATGCTTTTGATTGCCGCTCCGGCTCTAGCAAGCGTGTCACTGAGCTTCCAGTCTTCAGACTACTTTGCGTTGATGCTATTAGGTTTATCCGCTGTAGCGGCGTTTGCAGGCCCAGGTCAGGTAATCAAAGCGTGGATGATGACTATTCTTGGTTTGATGCTATCAACAGTAGGTATCGACAAAGGCGTTGGTGTTGAACGTTTCACTTTTGGTTTAACGGATCTGATGGATGGCTTCAGCTTCCTGTTATTGGCGATGGCAACATTCGCACTGGGTGAAACCTTGATGGGTATTCTTAAGCCAGAGCAAGATACCAGCGCAGAAGAAAACCAAAAGATGTCTGATATTGGTAGCATGAAAGTGACCAAAGAAGAGTTCAAAGAAGTGGCGCCAGTTTCGATCCGCTCTTCTATTCTCGGGTTCTTTACCGGTGTTCTACCGGGCGCAGGTGCCACTATTGCAGCATTCCTAAGTTACGGTATGGAGCGTAGCCTAGCGCCAAAAGACAAGCAGAAAGAGTTCGGTAAAGGCAGTATCCGTGGTCTTGTTGCTCCTGAATCAGCAAACAACGCAGCTTCAAGCGGCTCATTCGTTCCTCTACTAACGCTGGGTATTCCAGGCTCTGGTACAACCGCGATTATGCTTGGTGCATTAATTGCCTACGGTATTCAGCCAGGCCCTCGCTTGTTCGTTGAACACCCAGATGTATTTTGGTCAGTCATCATCTCTATGTACTTTGGCAACATCGTACTGGTTATCTTGAACCTGCCTTTAATCCCTTATATTTCCAAACTGCTAGCGGTACCTAGAACGGTTCTACTGCCAATGATTATCTTCTTTTCAATCACTGGCGTGTACTTGGTGTCATTCAACACGATGGACGTATTTGTGATGCTACTTGTTGCGATGGCAGCGATAGCATTAAGGCTAGCCAACTTCCCATTGGCACCATTACTGTTAGGCTTCATATTGGGCGGCTTGATGGAAGAGAACTTAAGACGTGCATTGATGATCAGCGATGGTGAGCTGAACTTCTTATGGGAACGCCCTATTACGATGACCTTCACTATTCTGGCGGTACTGGTGCTGTCTAGCCCGATTCTAGTGAAACTATTTAAGAGTTTTAGAGCGAAGCCAGTAGAAGTGTAAAGCTTTACCGAATCAACTAAACCTCAACGAAAGGAGCCATTGGCTCCTTTTTTCATTTAGGGCCTCAATTCAAACCAGCGGTTAAAGATGGTAGCAAACTCACAAACCTATCTTTACAACACACATCGCGCTGATATTCATAACAAATTCAAGTAAGGTAACCAGTTAGTTAACGTATTGGATTCTAAAACTATGGATTGGTTGATTCTGTTCTTATCAGGGGTGATTGGCGGTGTGCTTAACTCTATTGCGGGTGGCGGCAGCTTCATTACCTTCCCTGCTCTATTGTTTGCTGGTGTTCCACCAATAGCAGCCAACGCGACCAATACCTTTGCTTCGTGTGCTGGATACATTAGCGGAGCCTACGCTCTGCGCCACGAAATTCAATCTGGTACTAAGCAGCTAAAACTGACTATAGCTTTATGTGTGATTGGCGGTGGTATCGGGGCATTTTTACTGCTGCACACACCAGAAGCTCTGTTCACTCAATCCGTTCCTTGGCTTTTGCTGTTTGCAGCTTTGCTATTCACGTTTGGCGGTACGCTCAATAAATGGCTTAAACAAGCTACAGCAAAACATAAGCACGCCACCAGCGCAGGCGCATTCTTTTCCGCTTTATTGCTTTTGATTGTCTGTATCTACGGTGGGTATTTTAATGCCGGTTTGGGCATCGTGACATTGAGCTATTTGGCGCTGGCTGGTTACACCAACATCAACGTGATGAATGGCATCAAACTGCTCGTGTCCGCGTGTGCTTCCCTCGCAGCGATCGTGTTTTTCATCGTCAATGGTTCGATTGATTGGCCGTCTGGCATGGCTGTATTATTGGGTACATTGGTTGGTGGTTATTATTCAGCAAAAATCTCTCGCCGCATCCCTCAACCATATATTCGTACCACAGTGATCATCGCGAGCTTTTTGATCACCGCTTACTTTTTCTATGCTAATTAGACGTTCGGTTTAATAAGACTTGCAACTGGAAAGATAAAGCAAAAAGACTCCACCCTTCTCATATCGATTTCGCTATTTTATTGCTTATAAAATAGCCAAGCCAAAATGTGTGAGACGAGCCCTTCAATTAGCAAATTTGATAACAATTTAGACTGTTTTTTAGCCTTTACTTTGCCAAAGGTGGGATAATCCTTCTGTCGAAAGTGAGACTTCATTAGGAGGCGTTATGAACACTAAACTAGGTCATGTCATGTCATCAAGTCGACTCATTTGCTTTGTCGCTTTTCTTGCTGCCACATTCGCGTGGATCCTAAAAATGCCCGCTCTGTTTTCTGTGTCAGCGCTATTCTTACTGGTCAGTGCGATCGTTTATGTCACCGATCTTTGGAAGAATCAAAGAAAGAACCGCGAAGCTTAGCCATTTACGGTTTAAATCGAACGAACTAAAAAAGGAGCTCATAGGCTCCTTTTGTGTTTTTCGCTTATCTAATTAGGTGTACTAATCGCCGACGCCTTCTTATTAACGACGGAAGTTACGACCGTTACCGCCGCGGCGCTCTTTAAATGCAGACGCAGCTTTAGCTTGAGAAGCGTGGATAGATTCAACCGTTAGTTCCATTGGCTCACGAGGCTCTAGCCCATGGCGGAATGTACGTGAACGCGGAGGCATCTGGTATTCAATGTCCGATGCTTTAGGCATGCGCTTGAAACGGTAAAGGTAGAAGTTTTCAACCTTTTCACGAGCCCATTCGGTTTTCTTCAGGTATTTAACTGCGCTTGCCACTGTAGGCTTAGTGTTAAAGCAGTTCATACGCATTGCCGCATCTAAAATTTCCCAACCATAGTGATCCACTAATTCAGTGATCATGGTTTCAAGCTTTAAGCCGTGTAGCGGGTTATTTTGTTGCAGTTCGATTCTTTCTTCTTCAGTCATAACATTACCTTTTTCAAGGCAACTAAAGGCCTTGAATTTACTCTAGAACACAGTCATCACTGACCATTTCTAGCTCAATCACTTGGGCATTACATCCATTGCCCTTATTTATGCCTTTATGATGGCATAAAGCATACTCGTTATCCTATTTATCTTTGAAATTAATTTCGAATTGGTCACTTAATACCCTACCTTAGCTCGCTATACAGTCTAAGCACATTCTGCAAACAAACCTTCACCCCAAAAGTTATGAAACTGGTTCAACTTAACAAAACCTACGGTAACCGTATGCAAAAACCATATATTTAGTGATGACATTAAAGTTTTTCAGTACGCAGTATTACATTTTAATAACACAGTGCTATGGTTTTATTGAATATCGAAACGGTAAAAAACCCGATTAAACAATGACATAATTATAATTAAAGGTTGGCTTGCCACATGTTTGACTACTCCCATTTCAGTAGAGCAGCGGCCCAAGACAAAGACATCGTCGCCATAGTCGATGATCTCTTCCAGCTAGCTCGTGAACACTACCCCATATTATCTCGGCTATCCGTGGTGCTATGCAGTGAAAATAAAGCATCGAATTATTTTGTATCAGATTCACTGTGCCAAAACGCCAAGCATCACTACATCGAACAGGAGATCAAACCCAACTCTGCGTTGAGTCGTCTGGCTGAATCATTGGAAACAAGAATTGTTGATGACCTCTCTTTGATGAATCCGACTAAGCAAATCTCTCATCTACTCGAGCTTGGTCACCAAAGTAGCTACACCACTCCAATCCACTACCAAGAGAGTAACCTTGGGTTCGTTTTCATCAACGCATCATGCACTGACTTTTTTGCTAAGCAGACAATACAAAGTGACATCGCGTACCTCACTCAAGCGATTTCGAACCTGTTTGTGCAACTCTTCGAACGTCAGAGACATTTTCAGTCCTCATTAGCGATCGCTCTAAACATGGGGCACGCACGTGATCCTGAGACCAAAGAGCATCTGATTCGCATGGGAAAATACAGCGAGCAGCTGGCACGTACGCTTTCGCATAGTAACAATGAGATTACCCACCAATTCGTTCACCGCATTCGCTTGTATGCCCCGTTTCACGACATAGGTAAGTACCGAATTCCAGACAAAGTGCTCTTCAGTACTGAGCGTTTTTCGGAAGAAGAAAGAAACATCATGAACAATCACACGATATATGGCGAAGAGATGATTGATGACGTGGTTGCCCTTTCCCACCACAGCTCAATGTGCGGCGAAGAAGTTCAGTTCATCAAGAATATTGTACGTCACCATCATGAACGGTTTGATGGCTCTGGGTTGCCAGATGCGCTCATTGGAGAAGCGATTCCACTGGAGGCAAGAATTGTAACGCTGGCGGATGTGTTCGATGCTTTACTGAGTAAACGAGCTTACAAACACGCATGGTCAGCGTCCAAGGTAATGGACTACATTGAAGCGCATACTGGGCTGATGTTTGATCCAGAGTGTGTGTCTGCGCTGAAGCAAAACCTTGATTACTTCATGTCGATACGAGAGCAATACAGTGATGTGCAAAGTCCACAAGCTGCGCTCGCTTAACGGGTTGTATTAAATTTACTGTACGTGACTCTCTTGCAGAACCTACAAAAAAGGATGCCAATCGGCATCCTTTTGTTTTCTAGTTTACAGCGGATAAGAACAACAAGGTTCTTAACCGATTCTAACTAACGATTATACGTCGTAAGTTGTAGAAGCAGTGTCGCCGCCTGTACCAGTCCAGTTTGTGTGGAAGAATTCACCACGTGGACGGTCAGTACGCTCGTAAGTGTGAGCTCCGAAGTAGTCACGTTGAGCTTGAAGCAGGTTCGCTGGTAGACGTGCAGTTGTGTAACCGTCTAGGAAAGATAGCGCAGAAATCGTACATGGCATTGGGATACCAGACTCTAGAGATTTCGCTGCTACTTTACGCCATGCCACTAGGCTGCCTTGTAGGATGTTTTTGAAGTACTCGTCAGAACCTAGGAACGCGATGTCTGGGTTTGCTTCGTACGCATCACGGATGTTGCCTAGGAATGCAGAACGGATGATACAACCACCACGCCACATTAGCGCTACGTTACCGTAGTTTAGGTCCCAGCCGTTTTCGTTCGACGCTTCACGCATTAGCATGAAACCTTGAGCGTAAGAAATGATCTTAGAAGCCAGTAGAGCTTGACGTAATGCATCAACCCACTCTTGCTTGTCGCCTTCAACTGGAGTGATTGTCTTCTCAAACAAAGCTTCAGCTTCAACACGTTGGTCTTTAAGAGCAGACAGGCAACGAGAGAATACAGACTCAGAGATTAGAGTTAGCGGGATACCTAGGTCTAGTGCGTTGATACCCGTCCACTTACCCGTACCTTTTTGGCCTGCAGTGTCTAGGATCTTCTCAACTAGCGCTTCACCGTCTTCATCTTTGTAGCCAAGGATGTCAGCAGTGATTTCAACTAGGTAGCTGTCTAGCTCAGTCTTGTTCCAGTCAGCGAATACTGCTTGCATCTCGTCAGCAGACATACCTAGACCATCTTTCATGAACTGGTATGCTTCAGTGATAAGCTGCATGTCACCGTATTCGATGCCGTTATGTACCATCTTAACGAAGTGACCAGCACCGTCGTTACCAACCCAGTCACAACAAGGCTCACCAGCGTCAGTTTTTGCAGAGATACCTTGGAAGATTGGCTTAACCGCTTCCCAAGCTTCAGCCGCGCCGCCTGGCATGATTGAAGGACCGAAACGAGCACCTTCTTCACCACCAGATACACCAGTACCGATGAAGTGGATGCCTTTCTCACGACAATGCGCTACACGACGGTTAGTGTCTGGGTAGTTAGTGTTACCACCATCAATGATGATGTCGCCTTCGTCTAGAAGTGGGATTAGGTTTTCGATGAACGTGTCTACAACGTCACCAGCACGAACCATAAGCATCACTTTACGTGGCGCTTCTAGCTTCTCAACTAGCTCTTCTAGAGAGTAAGCACCAACAATGTTAGTACCTTTAGCTGGGCCTTCTAGGAACTCGTCTACTTTAGCAGCAGTACGGTTATGAGCCACAACTTTGAAGCCGTGGTCGTTCATGTTTAGGATAAGGTTCTGACCCATTACTGCTAGGCCAATTACACCGATATCACCTTTCATTATTTTATCTCCTTGCGGCTATTCGCACTTATGCGATAGCACTTGCTGCATTTGAATCTAGGAACCACTCTGTTTCGCCAGTTTTAGACTGGATTTTCGCTGCCGGGTAAGGCAACTCTGAAGCAGGAGTTGTATGAATTTCTTTAACGATCTCAACTTTACCTGCACCCAGTACTAGGTAGCTGATTCGTTTTGCTGCTTCTAAAACTTTCGCTGTTTTAGAAACACGGATTTGACCAGACTCAGGGTGAGAAGCTAATACAGATAGGTTCTCATCTTGGTAGTTGGTTGCACCCGGGAATAGTGAAGCTGTGTGGCCGTCTGCGCCAACACCAAGCAGAATCCAATCGAATACAGGCGTGCCGTTTTCTGTTGGGATTACGTCTGCCATCTCTTTTGCGAAACGCTCTGCTTCTGCTTTTGGTTCATCTTCACCACGGATGCGGTGGATGTTTTCAGCAGGAAGGTTTACTTGAGTAAACTCTTTTAGTTTTGAAAATAAGAGCGCGTTAGCTTCACCGAAGTTGCTTTCAGCGTCGTCTGGTGCAACGCAACGTTCGTCGCCCCACCAGAAGTGAAGGTTATTCCATTGAATACCTTCGGCGTAAGGCGCCTGTGCTAAAAGCTTGAAAAGCATTTTTGGCGTGCTGCCACCAGACAGTGAAATGTGAACAGGTGTGCCCTGCTCGCTGTATGCTTTCATTTCATTTGCTAGGTTTTCAACAACCAGTTCAGGCGTTGCAAAGATCTTGTGATTGATCATAGTTCGCAGTAATCCGTGTCTGTTAAGTTTTTGCATGGGAAACGCCATGCGCGGCCATCACGTTGCAGAAGTTCATCCGCTTCCTGTGGGCCCCAAGTACCACAAGCATAGCCAAAGAGTGCTTGAGGATCTTGCTTGAAGTCTAAGATTGGTTGAACGTACTTCCAACACGCTTCTACTGCATCGGTACGTGCAAACAGAGTTGCATCACCGTTCAGTGCATCAAGAAGAAGACGCTCATAAGCCGTCAGCATCTGAGTTTCTGGCAAGTCAGAGTAAGAGAAGTTCATTTTCACTTCTTTTGCTTTGAAGCCTGCGCCTGGCTCTTTCAAACCAAAGCTCATCTGAATACCTTCATCCGGTTGGATACGGATAATCAGTTTGTTCTCTGGTGCATCTTGACCAAATACTGGGTGTGGCGTGTTCTTAAAATGAATCACGATTTCAGTCACACGTGTTGGTAAGCGTTTACCTGTACGTACGTAGAAAGGAACACCATTCCAACGCCAGTTATTGATGTGAGCTTTCAAGCCGATGTAAGTCTCGGTACGAGAATCATCCGCTACACCATGCTCTTCGCGGTAACCTAGTAGGTGCTGACCACGAACATCTGATGCCGTGTACTGACCTAATACTAAGTCTTTACGCAGATCATCTTCTTCTAATGGTTTCAGACACTGAAGCACTTTAACCACTTCATCACGAATAGAATCAGCGTTAATTTGTGCAGGCGGCTCCATACCCACCATTGCTAGCACTTGTAGTAGGTGGTTTTGGAACATGTCGCGAACTGCGCCAGAACCGTCGTAGTATCCACCACGCTCTTCAACGCCAAGGAACTCAGCACCTGTGATTTCAACGTATTCAATGAAGTTACGGTTCCACAGTGGTTCAAACATCGCGTTTGAGAAACGAAGCACTAGAAGGTTTTGAACCGTCTCTTTACCAAGGTAATGGTCGATACGGTAGATCTGGTGTTCTTGGAAGTGATGATGGATCTCTTCATCCAACGCTTGAGCTGATGCTAAGTCGTAACCAAATGGTTTTTCGATGATCAGACGACGCCAGCCGTTCGATTCATCGTTAAGGCCATGCGCAGCAAGGTTTGCTGGAATCACACCGTATAGGCTTGGCGGGGTTGCCAAGTAGAACAGTGTGTTATGGTTTTCGAATTGGTAGTCTTGCTCAAGCTTGTCTAGACGTTGTGCTAAACGAGCATAGTCGTCTACATCTGAAGTATTGATCGCTTGGTAATGCAGATGTTCAATAAATGCATTCAGCGTCTCAGGTTCAGTTTTTTCCATTTCCTGAAGAGACTTCTTCAGCTTCTCACGGTAAGACTCATCGCTGTACTCAGTACGGCTCACTCCAAGAATCGCAAAGGATTCTGGTAGTTGATTGCTAGCATACAGGTGGTATAGAGCAGGAATTAACTTGCGGTAAGTTAGATCTCCCGACGCACCAAAAATAACGATGCTGCTGTTTTCAGGTATTACCATCATCTTTCCTATAAAAACAAGGTTTTTAGTATTCGCCAAAGGTATCAGCGACATACGAAAATAGATAATAGGTCTTAACTATTACATCAATAGTAAGCACCTATTAAATTTGAGAATGCGTTTGGTAAACGAGGGTGAAAGCTATCACCTCTATTCGGGACAGTATTGTCTATGACTATTTGATTTACATCAACCACTGTGAAAGCAATCGATTAAATATTGACTCATTTCGAACAAATTCTAATCGATAGCTCCGTTCATTTGACCCGAGGGAGATGCAAATCGGCATTCTCAAACAGTGTAGTCAAGAAAGAACGGTATCTGGTCGGTGGAGTGAGCAATAGGAAAGGGAGAAAAAGGTAAAACCAGCTTATTCAACTGGCTTTATATTTATTTTGATGGTGTCGTGTTTATCTTTGCGCTTTGTTGTAGCAGCGCTCCGGACGCCCCACGGTACCGTAATTTAAGTCCGCGACTAACTCACCAGTGGTAATCAAAAATTCTAAATAGCGTCTGGCGGTGGTTCGGCTAGCACCAATTCGTTCTCCGGCTTCATCGGCGGTAATATTCACGGCATCAGCTTGCTGAAAAATGGCTCTGATTTTGTCCAACGTTACGCCATCAATGCCTTTCGGTAAGGTTGATACTTTTCCAGAGTCCGCTTTGGCATTGGCTTGCAGCATCTTATCAACCAAACCTTGATTCAAATCCGACACACTTTCAAACTCTTGCTGTTGAGACTGATACTTTTTCAGTGCCGCTTCCAAGCGAGGGAACATCACTGGTTTCAATAGATAATCGACCACTCCACCACGCATTGCTTGCTGCAGTGTATCCACATCTCGAGCAGCAGTAATCAAGATAACATCGCAGCCTTGATTGCTCCCTCTTACGTGATTAAGAATATCGAGCCCACACCCGTCCGGCAGATACACATCCAATAACACCAAATCCGGTTTTAAGATGTCCAGTTGCATGAGCGCTTCAGACTGTGTGGTGGCAATGCCGACCACATCAAAGCCACCCATCTGTTCTAAATAACGATGGTGTAGCTCTGCAATCGCAATATCATCTTCAATGACCATGACTCTCGTGATTGCGTTCATTTATGTTCTTCCTTTAACCATGCTTTTTCCGTCACGATGATCTTCGCAAGATCGCGTCGTGCTTAATTATTATTGTTCTTCTTTTGGCAGATAAACCGTCATTCGCGTGCCAAAATCGTGGTTGTCGACCATTTCAAGCTGCCCTTGATATCGGTCTGCCAACTGCTTTATCAGATACAAACCCACACCACGATTTTGCTTCGCTTTGCTCGATACGCCTTTTTCGGTAAGTGCTTTGGTTGCCAACTCTTTCGGCAAACCACACCCTTTGTCTTCTACTTCTACGATAATTTCATTACCAAAATCACTGATTGAAACTTCAATAACCCGACGCGCTGGCCCAATTTGACCCTCTTGCTTAATCGCCGTCATGGTGGCATCAAAGGCGTTATCAATCAGGTTTCCAAGAATTGTGACAACGTCATCCGCGTTTAACCAGCTAGGCAGTGCTTCAAGCCTTGAGCCTTCTTCAACTTTAAGCTCTAAACCAATTTCTCGCGCGCGCTCCGTCTTCCCAAGGAGCATACCTGCAATGAGCGGGTCTTTAACGGTTTCACGCAAGAACTCGATCAAGCTTTGATAGTGCGCGGTTTCTTGGCCAATCAACTGCTGTACTGAATCCAACTCGCCCATCTGAATCAAGCCACTAATGGTGTTAAGCTTGTTTTGATGCTCGTGGGTTTGTGAACGCAGTAGATCAGCATATTCTTTGGTTTGTGAGAGCTGGTCTGTTAAATCGTTGATTTCATCGCGTAATCGGAAACTCGATACCGCCCCGACCACCTCACCTGCCACTATAATTGGGCTTCGGTTAGCAATGATTCGCTTATTGTTCAAATACAACTCAACATCGTGGTCGGTGTCACCGGTTGATAACAGTTGCTCTAAATCACTGCCTGGCAATACATCAGAAAGGCGCTGTTGATTGAGTGCTTTATCCCTGTCTATCGATAAAATATCGCAGGCACTTTTATTAATTGAACGCAAAATGCCGTGCTTATCGATGCTCAGAATGCCCTCTTTCACGGTACTCATGGTTACATCTAGCTCAACATACAGTCGGCCTATCTCTTCAGGCTCAAAGCCTAAAATAGCGCGTTGAAAACGGCGAGATACATAACTCGAAATCAAAGCGTTGACCGCAACCACCAGCAACGCCATCACAATCAAAAAGGCTAAATAAGGTTCGATTCGATCTTGTAAAGAATCCAGTAAGTAACCAACTGACACCACCCCAATAACGGTACCTTGAGTGTCTTTTACCGCGGATTTACCACGAACTGAGAAACCCAGCGACCCTTTGGCTGTCGACACATAAGACTCTCCCAAGACCAATGCTTTTTGGTTATCGCCACCACGCATGGGTTTACCGAGCCTGTCATCGTAAGGGTGAATCAGGCGGATACCTTTATCATCTCCAACAACGATAAACGCCGCGCCAATGAGCTGAGTAAGGTTACGAAATTTAACTTGGGTTTCTTCAGACAAAACGTAGGGAACGCCATTAGGGTCCAACGTTCCATTTTCTTGAATAATGCTGGTGACAAGTGGCGATTCAGATAGAAATTCAGCAACACCTAACGCTTTCAAACCCATCTCTTGTTCTTGAGATTGTTTGATGTAGTAAAAACCAGCCGCTGCAAGAATCAAAAGTTCAACGAGGCCAGTGACCGTCATGATAATCAGTAACCTTTTACGGAAACTGATACTGCTCCATTTCATATTCCACCGTCCCTAGTGTTAGACGATCAATGTTAACACCAAGTTAATCGCATGACCTTTCTAGGGACGTGAATTTGTGACTGCTACTCAACTAAATAATTGAGCAGATTGTTAATTGATAATCCTTTACGTTGTTCATCTCGATTAATCGTTCACTTTTAGAACGAATTAGCTTAAAAACCAAAATAAACGAATAAATATTGAGCTAGATCACTAAGCTTTTAGGTGTTTTTTAGGTTGTTTAAAATAAATACAATTATAATGGTTGCATATGAAGGAGTTTATTGTTGCCAAGCTATACGTTGCAATTTTAAGACTGCGCTTTAAACCGGATTTTCGGTTAACAGAAAGGCAACAACTCTTCACTCGCTGGACGTATCGATAAGTAAAAGTTACTCGTTCGCCGTTACGAATGATGGACAAACGGATTAAGTATTCTCCCCTATTCATCCATCGCTATTTCAAACTCGGCTAGCCAGACAACGAAGAGGTGACTGATAAAATCAGCACCCAATAATAAAGCATTGATGAGCAGGAAGTATCGATCAGTGGCAACGTCCAATAGAAACAGGATAACAAACATAACGTATAAACATTGTTGAAAAGGAAACAAGGCAATGAAACGCGATAACTTTGGAATTTGTCTTACTAAGACTATGCTGTTCAAACACTTACAATCGACTTTTACTCACGTAAGAGCCTATGAGAAAGATGGCACCTCCCCACTCGATCTCAAGGTATTGTTAGCATTCCCGCAAATGTCAGGTAGAGATTTATTACAAACAATGCAAGGTTCAAGACAATTGGTATGGCGCGCCGATCACCATTGTCCTAGCTTTAAATAAGCCACTTCATTTTGTAAAAACACTTCTATACTGAACTTAAAGAGCACGCTTATGCGTGCTTTTTAAGTTTCATTTATCTTTGATATTCACGTCACTCAATCTTATTTACACTTGATTAACGAGTTATGAGAATTTCTATTCATATGAGACAATCTATTCAAGACAAATGACTATCGCCCTGTTAACATTAGAGTTAATGCTCTAATTGGTATTTAATGCAGATGACCAAACCAAAATTCCGATACCTTGCGATCGCCAGTATGCTTCTCGGCACTATGGCTTCGCCAGGCTATGCAGCTCCGCTCACTTTTTCTGAAGCGTGGCAAATATTGCAAGAAAACAACAACTCACTTGCGGCTCAACAAGCCAACGTTGAACGTTATCAACACCTTCAGAACTCAACAAGTAGCCTCAATCTTCCTTCTATTACCTTAGGGGCTAACTACACGCACCTTGATAGTGATGTGACGATTAATGGTGAACAGTTTGCCGATAGCTTAAGTGGCGTACCAGCTGGTTTATCTGGTATTGGAGCCGTATTACCTGGGTTAACTTCATCTCTCGGTGGCATCACCTCTACCATTACCGAACAAGACATCTTTAGCTCTTCCATTCGCGCGGTGTGGCCTATCTTCACTGGTGGTCGAATAACCGCTGCGCAAAATGCGGCTGAAGGTAAAAGCGAAGAAGCGCAAAGCCAACTGTTGATGGAGAAACAAGCTCGCTACGAAGACTTAAGTAAGTATTACTTCTCGGTGATCTTAGCGGAAGACGTCGTGAGAACGCGTCAAGCCGTTGAAGCAGGCTTAACTCAGCATCGTGATTTCGCCATCAAGCTTGAACAACAAGGACAAATCGCCCGAGTAGAACGCCTACAAGCCGATGCTTCTTTAGATAAAGCGATTGTAGAGCGCACGAAAGCTCAGAACGATCTTAAAATTGCGCAATTGGCGCTGACTCAGATCCTTGGTCAAAGTGAAAGTGTAGAACCCTCTGAACAACTGTTTATCAATAAGAACCTGCCTCATATGGACGTGTTCATTGACCAGACACTCATGACCTATCCCGGCCTTAAGATTCTTGATGCAAAAGAGAAACAAGCAAGCAGCTTAATTAAAGCCGAGAAAGGTAAATACTACCCAGAAGTTTATCTTTATGGTGATTACAGCCTGTATGAAGATGACTCTCTAGCCAGTGAAATGAAACCCGATTGGCTGGTTGGCATCGGTGTGAATGTACCACTGCTTGACACTTCAGGCCGTTCCGACAAAGTCGCCGCGGCTCACAGTGCCGTATCACAGGTGCAATTCCTTAAGTCACAAGCCAAGCAAGACTTAACCGTGTTGGTGCAAAAGACTTACCTTGAAGCAAACCAAGCGATTGAAGAGGTTCAAGGCCTAAACTCGAGCTTGTCTTTAGCTCAGGAAAACCTATTACTTCGTAAAAAAGCCTTCACACAAGGGTTATCTAACTCATTAGAAGTGGTTGATGCCGAGCTTTATCTTGCGAGCATTAAAACCCAGCAATCTGCTGCTCGCTTCAAATACCTAATCTCTCTCAACAAGCTGTTAGCGCTAACCAGCGAAATGAATGCTTACTCAAGTTACTTAACCTCTTCTGTTCCGTCTGATTTCGACTCAAAAACAGACACCGATAGCCAGTCAAAAGGATAATTCATGAAACCTATTAAGCCCCTTCTTCTATCTTTAGTTGGTATCGGCGTTATTGGCTGGGTCGGATACAGTTTCTATCAAGCTTATCAACCTCAGCCGGTTAAACTTCAAGGTCAAATCGATGCGCAGCAATACAGCATCTCATCGAAAGTACCTGGCAGAATTGATGAAATATTCGTGCGTAAAGGTGATTCAGTTGAAAAAGGCGAATTGATCTTCTCTCTACTAAGCCCTGAGATTGATGCGAAGCTAGAGCAAGCAAAAGCTGGTCAGAAAGCCGCTGGTGCATTAGCACAAGAAGCAGAGAATGGCGCGCGTACTCAACAGATCCAAGCGGCTAAAGACCAATGGTTGAAAGCCAAAGCAGCTGCCGACCTGATGGACAAAACCTACCAACGTGTAAACAACCTTTACAACGATGGTGTGGTTGCCGAGCAAAAACGCGATGAAGCCAAAACACAGTGGCAAGCGGCGAAGTACACCGAAAGCGCTGCATTCCAAATGTATCAATTAGCGCAAGAAGGTGCTCGTGACGAAACCAAAGTGGCCGCCGCTCAAAAAGCGTTAATGGCAGCGGGTGCGGTAGCGGAAGTTGAAGCTTACGCAAAAGACACACAGATCCACAGCTGGTTTAATGGCGAAGTCTCTCAGGTTCTATTGAGCAGTGGAGAGCTTGCACCACAAGGCTTCCCTGTTGTGACTGTTATCGACACCAAGGATGCTTGGGCTGTGCTCAATGTCCGTGAAGATATGCTTAAGCATTTCGAGAAAGGCAGCCAGTTTGAGGCGTACCTACCGGCTCTGGATAAATCATTAACTTTCCAAGTGACTCACATCGCCGTAATGGGTGATTTCGCAACTTGGCGCTCAACAGACGCAGCACAAGGCTTCGATTTACGTACTTTTGAAGTAGAAGCGCACCCTGTCGATACGAGCGAAACACTGCGTATGGGCATGAGCCTAGTGGTTGAGCTTTAGGTGACTTATGTCTGCTAACTATCGATCTACAGGTTCGCAATCTACTGGATCGCAATCTAGAGGCTCGCAACCAACTGAGCATCATAGAGCGAAGAATACCTTGCTTAGGCAGTGGGCGATTGTCCGCAAAGACAAATGGTTGTTGTCTTGCCTAACTTGGATTCCTGCCAGTATCTGGCTGATTTTTTCACAAGGGATCGCTCGTGACTTACCGGTCGCAGTTGTCGACCTTGAGCACAGTCAAATCTCGCAACAGTTCACACGTCTTGTTGATGCGTCACCAACGCTGCAAGTCACTCAGAAATACAGCTCTGCGAGTGATGCGGCGAAAGCGATGATCGAACGTGATATCTATGGTTATGTTGTGATACCAAGGCACTTCGACCGAGACCTTCTGCTCGGCTTGAATCCGCAAGTGTCTGTATTCTATAACAGCCAATTTATCTTAATCGGTAAGCTGGTGAACTCTGCCTTGCTGCAGGCTCAAGGGACTTTTAACGCGCAACTTGAAGTCGTGAAACAGCTGTCACACGGTGATACCACGGTGCAATCCGCATTAGGCCAAGCAGTAACGGTACAAAGCCAGATCACGCCGCTGTTCAACAAGAACACCAGTTATGCACAGTTCTTGGTGTCTGCGGTTATTCCTGCACTATGGCAGATCATGATTGTGGTGGGCACGATATTGGTTTTGACGGCAAACGTTAGAGCTCGCGGCCTTAATGCTTGGTTATCCAACGCCCCTATGAAGTCACTCGCATCAACATTAACGCCCTACCTTGTCTTGTTTTTGATGTTTGGTATCGCGTTTAGCTTTTGGTTCTATGTGCTCTTAGACTGGCCATTTAACGGCAGCTTTGTGGCATTAACCATTGCCCAACTGCTAACCGTCATCAGTTGTATCATCATGGGTTGTTTGTTTTTCTTCTTAACACTTGATCCTGCAAGGGCGATGAGTTTCGCTGGCGCGTTTACGGCACCAAGTTTTGCGTTCATGGGTATTACCTTTCCAGTCACAGACATGAACACAGCTGCTCAAATTTGGAGAAGCTTATTGCCCGTGAGTCATTACATCGAAGTACAAACGGCGCAGTCTAGTTATGGTGTGAGCGCAGCACAGTCTTTGATCAGCCTCTCTTCTATGTTGTGGTACGCGGTTCCTGCTTTGGTGGTAATGTTGCTAATTAAGAAACACTTGGCGCAATCAACTCTAACTGCACAAGCAGATCCATCTACAAAAGCAGCTTTATCTGCAAAAACAACGCCGTCAACACAGCCAGAAGCATCAGCACAACAAGGAGTAAAACGATGAGCTTTACTCAACTGCTCAAGCAAGAACTCTTAGCGGTACTGCGCAACCCTGTCGTGCTTCTTACAGTATTTGGTGGTGTGGTCTTCTATTCATTCTTGTATCCATTGCCTTACGCGAACCAAGTTCCTCAACAACTGAAAGCTTCGGTTGTGAACTTGGATAAGAGTCAAAGCAGCTACCAATTAGAGCGAATGGTGGATGCCACCTCTCAAATCGAATTGGTCCGTCGAGACTCCACCATCGCCGATGCAAAACAAGCCGTGCTTAACCAAGAGATTGGCGGCTTCCTTGTCATTCCAGAAGACTTCTATAAAGACTTGCTGCTCGGTAAGAGCCCGACACTTTCTTACGCTGGTGATGCTTCTTACTTCTTGGTCTACGGAACCATTGTTGAAGGGCTTGCCAAGGCCGGTGGTACGTTAGCTGCGCAAGTTAAGGTCAGCCATTTGTTAGTCGAAGGTGTGCCTTTAGAATCGGCAGCCAAAGGCTACAGTGCATTCAGCTTGAACCTGAAACCAACGTTTAATAGTCGCATGGGATACATCGATTACGTGGTTCCAGCCGTCTTTGTGTTGATCCTGCAACAAACCTTAGCCATGGCTTCTGGTTTAGTAGGTGCAACCCAAAACGCTCAATCGACATTTGGCTACTGGAGTAAGACCTCTCCAGCGAAACTGATGCTTGCTCGCTGTTGTACCTTAGTCGGCATTTATTACTTGTTGTCGATGTACTACTTCGGCGCTAGCTTTTCGATGTATGGGATAAATTTGCTCGCCTCAACAACACAGATCTTAACCTTACTTCTGCCCTTCTTACTGGCCAGCTGTTTGATCGGGATTTTTATTGGTGAGTTAGTGCCGCGAAGAGAGCTAGTCACGGTTGTAGTGTTAATCAGTTCAATGCCACTGATCTTCTCGTCTGGGTTTATCTGGCCAGTTGAAATGATGCCTGAATGGTTAGTTCTATTATCACAGCTATTCCCAAGCACACCGGCTATCCAAGGTTTCTTAGCACTTAATCAGATGGGTGCATCTTGGCAAGAAGTGGCGTCTCAATGGACATTACTCTGGGGACAAGTTTTGTTGTGGGGTTCGTTATTGGCACTTAAGCTCTACCACAAATCCAGCAAAGGCACGGTTGGCAATAGCAATAGTCATCGAGCCGTTTAGTTTTATGTGCTAGCGGAAAGTATTCATGCTTTCCGCTCATCAAAAAGCTCTGATAAAGGGCTTTTTTAATATCCTCAGATCCGAACACACCTTTAGCCTTCGTATGTTTAAACACCTCGAAAACATATCGAATACTCGAACTCCCCTACGTTCCCTCTATGTCCCTACAGCCCATCACTCTGAATTCTCCTTCATTCGCCTCTATAACAGCTACTGCATATGCTTTTCTCAGCCAAAAAAGCATCGACTTATTCCCAAACGATGACAAAACCCGAACAATTGTAAATTTATTGTAAAAATTTCTTTGTTGGTATTATTTTTATGTATAGGATTATCAGTAGGACTTGGTAGCCCGAATACCATAGTCTTATTGGTGCACATACCAAAAGGATATCCATACAAAGCAAGATCAGTACTTATATTTATTTCGTTTTTCGACCTAGCTACAGCCGTTTATGTTGCCGTCGAATGAAGTAGATATACCGCTGAAATATACAAATCAAATAGAAAACAAACACAACAGCAACAAACATAATTTATTAAAAAGACAGGGAAAACCATGAAAAACATACGTGAATTATTTTTTGGGTTTATATTATTGTTTAGTTCCAGTGCATTTGCAGAAGAAGGATCATTTAACCAAGCTATCAGCAACTTAAGTCAAAGTGTTGATGGGTTTTTCAACGAATACACAGGTTGGTTCGTTGGGCTGATATTTAAAAGTGTACCGATTGGTGAAGCTAACTTCCCCGTGATTGTTGGCTGGCTGTTGCTCGCTGCGATCATCTTCACTGTTTACTTTGGCTTTGTTCAATTTAAACGTGTCGGCATGGCGATAGACATTATCAAAGGTAAGTATACCGATCCTAACTCTAAAGAGGACGGCGAGGTTTCTCACTTTCAAGCGTTAACAACGGCGCTTTCTGGTACTGTCGGGCTTGGTAACATTGCCGGTGTGGGTGCTGCACTTGCGATTGGTGGTCCTGGCGCGACATTCTGGATGATCTTGTGTGGCCTTCTGGGTATGGCTTCTAAGTTCTGTGAGTGTACTTTAGGTGTGAAATACCGAACTATCCTACCTTCAGGTGTTGTTTCGGGTGGTCCAATGTACTATCTAAGCCAAGGTCTGGGTGAAAGAGGTTTGGGCGGACTAGGCAAAGTGCTCGCTATTGGTTTCGCATTAATGTGTATTTTGGGCGCATTGGGCGGCGGTAACATGTTCCAAGCTAACCAAGCACACGCCATGTTAACTTACGCATTTGATGTACCAAGTGAATACGGTGTGATCACTGGCCTTGTACTTGCCTCTTTAGTTTTCTCTGTGATTGTTGGTGGTATGCCTTCTATCGCATCGGTAACGGAAAAAGTTGTTCCTTGGATGGCTGCTCTGTATATCGGTATGGCTCTGATTGTTATCGGTTCTAACCTTGATCAAGTTGGCCCTGCGTTCAGCGCAATCTTTACAGGTGCATTTACTGGTGAAGGTGTTGTTGGTGGATTCATTGGTGCGTTAATTCAAGGCTTGAAGCGTGCAACGTTCTCGAACGAAGCAGGTGTAGGTTCAGCAGCTATCGCTCACTCAGCGGTTAAAACAAAAGAACCAATCACCGAAGGTCTAGTATCACTATTAGAACCGTTCGTTGATACGGTAATCATTTGTACAATGACAGCATTGGTTATCACTATCGCTGGTTTAAACGTAGGTCCATTCGATGGTTCTGGTTTAACGGGTGTAACGCTAACGGCAGCATCGTTTACTGAAACGGCAGAAGTATTCAAATACACACTCGCTCTCGCGGTAATCATGTTTGCGTTTTCTACCATGATCTCTTGGTCGTACTACGGTCTTAAAGCTTGGACTTACCTATTTGGTGAAGGCAAAACAACGGAGCTGATTTTTAAAGTGATGTTCTGTGTGTTTGTTGTTATTGGTGCCACGATTCAATTTGGTGCGGTAATCGACTTCTCTGATGCAGCTATCTTTGCGATGTCTATCTTCAACATTCTTGGTCTGTACTTCTTGATGCCAGTTGTGAAGAAAGAACTGCAATCGTTTGTTGCTCGTGTGAAATCAGGCGAAATCAAAACGTATGAGAAATAACGTTGAGTGGAATGAGGTTTTACTCTAGTAGCTAACTGGATTCTAAGAAACGATACAGCTCTAAAAACGAAACTGTTCTAAAAATTTTTGTAAGACCCTTTGCTTGAGAAAGCGAGAACAGGACTGCAACTTATTCAAAATCCCTACCAGCTTGGCTTGTGGGGATTTTTTATGTCTGAATGATTAGGTTAATTGTTATCTTCAATGCCCTGCTCACTCTTTTCGCCCTTTTCACTATCGTGTTCAACATCGACACGACGAACCAACTCTTCTACTTCGATCATCTCTTTTTGCGCTAATGGCGAGCGACAATCATCGAAACAATAAGCTATGGTGCAGTTCTCACAAAGATACTCTGGCATCACTCCATCCCTTGTCGTCAAAGCAGCCAAATGCGAGCTAGCAATCGACTGCGTGTTCATCCTGAACAATACTATTATGCAGCGACTCTGATCTGAAAATATGTATGCAAAGTCATTTAATAGACAACAAGTGACATATCATTATGGTTATACGTAACTATTCACAAATATCTAAGCAAACAATGAAAACACGCAAATAATCAATAATGAGAAAGCACCGGATCTATACTCCCGAGAAAACGAAAAACGCCCACATCACGTGTGTGATGTGGGCGTTTCAATATTTACTGTAAAATCAATATTAGGCTGGTAAAGCCTTCGGCTTATAGACCCATCTCTTCAGTGAGCGTTTTGATCTGCTTGAGATCCATTGTGTGCACTTCAATCATTTGTCTGATATCGCTCAGTCGAGAGTTAGCGTTATCTTGCTTCTCACACGCGTCAGATTTCGCGTCCCATGATGTGCCATCTAAGTAAACATCACACGCTTTCTTAAGAGAGCCTAGGTTCTGCTCGAGTTGATCTCTCTCTTTCTCAAGCTTTTCAAGTTCTTGAGAAATCTGTAGTTCTTTTCGGAAAACTTCACGCGAACGCTCAAACAAAGTCGATTGCATGTCAGCCTGACGATTAAGTTTCTGGTTGTCTTGCTGAGTTTGCTCTAACGTTTGCTTCTGTTCATTTAGCTGTTGCTCTAACGAGTAGTTCGCCTTCTCTAAGACCGAAGACTGTTTTGCTAATTCTTGGAGTTCTTTTTGATGCTCTTCCGTTTGTTTCACTAGAGCAGCTTCTACTTTCGCATCGATTTCGGTATCAACTTTTGCCACTTTAGTTTCAACGGATGTCATCAACTGTGCTCTGCTGTCATGCAGTTCTTGATAACGAGTTTCGAGTACCTGATAAGTGGACTCCCACTTAGAAGCCGTAACTGTAGAACCGATTAAGCCACCCAGAGCTAAGCCTATAACCGCAGCAATGCCGATATAGAGCTGACTGCGCTTATCGCGTTCTTCAATAACAACCACTTCATCTTGTTCGCTTTGTCCAGATTGCTGGTTCACTAGCGGGTACTCCCAAAAATTTGTTTAACGTTACGCGGTCACTGGCACGAATGCCAATACTGATTGTGAAGGCTCAGTTAAACCTATCGCTCAAGCCAGAAGCACTTAAGCTTTGCTAACACATTCATCCCACCTGTTTACAGGCAGGTTTAACGAGTTAACTCCGAAATCATCAAGCTGGCAGTATACAAAAGGAAGCTGCTAACGATAACTATCACTACCCATTTTTGCAGTTTTTCGTTTGTCCGGTAACGAAATAGTACAAATGCCAAAGCCAATAAAAAAACAATCGCTATTAGTCGAGTCATAACTCCTCCTTGTTTCTCTATTTTATACCATTTAAATAAGCAAGTTACGTCAGAGACTCGTTGTTTGATCATTTAGTTGAACAACATTTGTGCAAACAGATATTTTGTAGCTGACATCACATTTTATATGATCTAGGATACGCCTACAGATTACCTAATTATTTAGGTAATTGTTCCGATGAAGACTGCAGGAGAGTGGTTTTTAACTAAATATTAACATTTAGTTAGATTGACCCGCCGAAGAAGTAAATCTTTCAGGTGCTTTATGCTGGAGAAATCCAGAAAAGTGAGGACTGTCGTTGGAGGAACCTCTGGAGAGAACCGTTAGATCGGTCGCCGAAGGAGCAAGCTTAGTGCCCGTTACTTATTCTATAAGTGATTCGCTAAGTGAAACTCTCAGGCAAAAGGACAGAGGAGTGGAAAGCAACAGCCTTAATTAACAAAAGAATTCTATCTAGAAATCCGTATGTATTAAGTAGTGCTCCCGATCCCTGTGATCTGCACTGCCTTCCCTCTTCTCCTTAAATTTTTAATTTATTAAGGGGAATCTATGAACCACCTACAAGCTACACTGCAAACCATCAACCAATTCGTTTGGGGACCACCACTACTTATTCTGCTAGTGGGTACAGGTATCTACTTTACTTTTCGCTTAGGCTTACTCCAGTTTAGACACCTCCCAACCGCACTGAAAATGGTGTTCAGCAAAGACAAATCCGGTACGGGTGACGTATCGAGTTTCGCGGCTTTGTGTACTGCACTTTCAGCAACCATTGGTACAGGTAACATCGTTGGTGTAGCGACCGCAATCAAGATTGGTGGCCCTGGTGCCCTATTCTGGATGTGGCTTGCCGCTGTATTTGGTATGGCGACCAAATACGCAGAATGTCTACTCGCCGTTAAATACCGCAGAACCGATAGCAATGGCGAAATGGTTGGCGGCCCAATGTACTACCTGCAATACGGTGTCGGCTCACGAATCTTGGCGGTAGTGTTCGCTGTCTTCGCGCTCGGTGTTGCTTGCTTCGGTATCGGTACCTTCCCACAAGTCAACGCTATCTTAGACGCAACTCAAATCTCATTTGGCGCTTCTCGTGAGATGTCTGCTGTCGTTCTTACGATATTAGTGGCGGTGGTAACCCTTGGTGGTATCCAATCTATCGCTAAAGTAGCAGGGAAAGTCGTTCCTACTATGGCGGTGATGTACGTCGTCGCGTGTTTAAGCGTTCTGATTTCAAATGCAGACCAACTACTGAATGCCATTACCCTTGTTGTTACTTCTGCGTTTACCAACACAGCAGCAACCGGTGGTTTCTTTGGCGCGAGCATCATGCTTGCTATCCAATCAGGTATCGCTCGTGGTGTGTTCTCAAACGAATCTGGCCTAGGTAGCGCACCAATGGCTGCAGCAGCGGCTAAAACAGACTCATGTGTGAAACAAGGGCTTGTCTCTATGACAGGTACCTTCTTCGATACCATCATCATCTGTACGATGACAGGTTTGGCGCTTATCTTAACGGGTGCTTGGCAGACGGACCTTTCAGGCGCTGCGATGACCACTCACGCATTCGCTGTTGGTTTGAATGCAGACACCCTTGGCCCTATGTTGGTTTCTGTTGGCTTAATCTTCTTTGCGTTTACAACAATTTTAGGTTGGAACTACTACGGTGAGCGTTGTGTTGTGTTCTTGCTAGGTACCAAAGCAGTATTACCTTACAAGATTATCTTCATCGCCTTGGTGGCTTCTGGTGCATTCTTAAAGCTCGACATGATCTGGATAATAGCCGACATCGTGAACGGCCTAATGGCAATTCCGAACCTAATCGGGCTTATCTTGCTGCGCCACGTTGTTATCGAAGAAACCAAGCTATTCTTCAAACCGTTAACTTCTTCAAAAGATTGTGAAGCAGTTAAAGCGTAACCTGAATTGATTGAATACCAAGCCCGCACTCAACTGCGGGCTTTTTATTTTCATCACATAGCGAAACGTCTTAAATTATTATGCAGCACATATGCCCTTATAAATAACAAGAATATTAAATCGACTACTATGCGATTTAATAAAGCAAATAGAAGACTACTAAAAAGGACACTAATAAAACCAACACTTAATTAGATATTACTTATATTTAACAGATTGTGCGTTGGTGTCAGGCGTTTTGTCACAAACATATTAAATTTCTTTTTTGTTTCAACAACACAAAAACCAGAAGAATAAAACATGTGACTTTAATTCATATATTAGTCAGTTTATAGTCATCTACATTGTAGAGAGAATTATAATAAAAATAAAACGTTGGCTATATGATCAGATTCGACCCGATTAAAAACCGTATTTATAACGATGAACGTTCTATTAAAGTAGGATACCGTGAAACTCGAGTTCTGGAGTTATTACATAAAAACTCACCCGATATTGTTAACAAACAAGATATTATTAGCTTCGCTTGGGGAAACGAGTTCATAGGGGATACGTCACTAGCGAAAAGTATAAGTCTACTGCGCCAAGGGTTCGTTAGATTAGGCATCAAAGAAACCCCAATCGTCACCGTTCCTAAGGTGGGCTACCGCCTTATCGATGAGTGCGTGGTAATCGACTCGCCCGTCAATAATGCAGCCACAACTCCCCTTGCTGCTGCGAGCAACCTAATACCCGTCGGCAATAACGGTATTGCTATCGGTGCACCAGTTGCAGTCGAACCTAAGCCTAACCCTAAACAAAGTTCTTCGGCTTACTTCCCCACAGCTGAAAGCCGAAACAAGTTGTGCTACTTCACCACTGGCTGCTTACTGTTGGCATCAGCGTTATTGGCTTTTGCTAAGGTTAATGAGAGAAACCTCAGCGATATCAACCCCGTTAACCGGCTCAGTGAGCAATGGATAGGTCAAATACAAGTTTTCCAAGCCCCTGAAATGGCGATGACGCCAGAGCTAGAAAGCATTCTCTATCAATATCAATGTGATTGTGTGGCGTACATTAGCGAAGAAGCGGAATATTCAGAGCTCTCTATTCTCAACAAAGCCACACGCCAGTCCGTCAACATCTTTTACACGCCAACCCAACTAGATCAAGCCAGTACCGAACTGGCGTTATTCCTAGAAAGAGGTCAATTATGATGCCAATCGTTGCGCTCATTTCTGCATTCGTTTTATTGGTTGGCATATGGAGTATCCCTTCGCCCCAACCAAAAGAAGAGGATCGCTACCAACATAGCGTGGTGGACCTAATAGTGAATGACAATGTATTACGTACCGACGGATTAACGAAAATAAGTAACAACAAGGTGCTGCACCTGATGTCCGTTCAAGATGACAACATGCCCGACCCACTTGTTCTGCGATTCAGGGGAACAGCCCGCCCTTCTCAATCACTTTTCTTTTCTATTTCTGGCACCATCGACTTAGTCTCTGTGCAAAAAATAAATAAAACAATGAATGACAGCCGATTGTCGCCTTACCTGTTAATCAACAATGACCCATTAACGGTAAAGATTGATATCTTAAGTTCGAATGATTTATTCGCCATCATTAAAACGTGTAATACAGGCCGAACGCAACTTCTGGCCAAACGATAATTAGAGATAGTTTAACCACTAGCAACAAGTGTCCTATTATCAAGTAGCAAGCTTTTCCGATATTACACATAAAAAACGGATGGTTATTTTCATTATTTTATCAGTAATACAATTATTACCGTCTTCCTTACTTTAAGTGTTTGCATTTTAAAACCGATAGCAAATCAAAATATTCAAGTTAGATTTTTACTCCTTATCACTCACTACTTGCCCACCTTAAAACTACGAGCATTGTGAATGGTTATATCTGTTCTTTTAATTAACCATTCATACAAGCGCCAAAAATAACGTCAAATGATTTTGACGTCTAAGCCCGAATAATGGGCCTTCATTTTTCTAAAAACGGTTTGAGCCCCATCAAACAATTTACGTTTAGTTGCATATATTTTCACCATAAAAATACTAATAACAATACAAGCCATTGAATTAACGGGGTAATTTAATTCAACCCTTTTCAGTATCTATCTATTTATCAACATGAAAAAGTGAACTTGTCTTGTTAACTGCACGGCACACAAAACATTATCAAAATAGAAAATTACAAATGAGGGAATTGTTAATGATCACAGTAAACAGAAGTCTCTTAGCAACCGCAGTGTTGTCTGTTCTATCAACCGGTGTAAATGCGAAGATTTACCCAGACCAAATAGTGTTTGACCAACTTGGTGAAGATGTATGTCGCTCAGGTTATCGCCCTATAGACCGTTATGAAGCCGAAGAGCAGAAGAGTGCTTTGGTCGCTCGTATGGGCACTTGGCAGATCACCGGGTTAAAAGGAAACTGGGTAATCATGGGGCCTGGTTATCATGGCGAAATTAAACAATCAAGCAGTGGGTCAACGTTCTGTTACCCAAACAACGACCAATCTGAAATCCCTAACTATTCCGCCAAATCGGTTCAGGAAGGTAGCGAAATTGATGTTCAGTATGAATTAGTGAACAACCGTAACGACTTTGTTCGCCCATTAAGCTATTTAGCCCACAACCTAGGTTACGCATGGGTTGGCGGTAATAACAGTCAGTACGTTGGCGAAGACATGACGATAAAGCGCTCTGGCAACAGCTGGGTGATACAGGGAAATAACAATGGCTCTTGTAGCGGCTATCGCTGTGATGAAAAAACCAAAATCACCGTCGACAATTTTGCCTACACCGTTAACGATGACAACTTTTGGCATGGTGACGTTGTCGAGTCGGGTCGTGAACTAGTGAAGACGGTTTACGCGACGGCAAGAAACAACAGCAACATCGCACAACAAGTGGTGGTCGACCTAAAAGTAGACGAATCAACAAACTGGTCGAAAACGAACAGCTATGGATTCTCACAAAGCGTTCAAACAGAAAATACCTTCAAGTGGCCTTTGGTTGGCGAAACTAAGCTCACCGTTAAGTTCGAGGCTAACCAAAGCTTCGCAGAAACAAATGGCAACTCCACTAGCGAACAAGTCACACTTCAAGCTCGTCCTATGGTTCCTGCGAATTCGGAGCTACCGATTCGAGTTGAGCTGTATCGTTCAAGCATCTCTTACCCGTACCGATTCAACGCCGACATTAGCTACGATGTTGAATTCAACGGCTTCCTTCGTTGGGGTGGCAACGCGTGGCACTCCCACCCAGATAACCGCCCGTACAAGGCTCATACCTTCACCATGGGTCGTGGCAGCAGTGAATCTGCCGACATTCGCTACCAATGGGATCACCGTTACATCCCAGGTGAAACAAAATGGTGGGATTGGGGCTGGGCGATTAAAGAAGCTGGCTTATCAAGCATGCAATACGCGACTGGCGGAAGCTTACGCCCCTTCCACTCTTACGTGTCTGGAGATTTCTACGCTGAATCTCAATTTGCAGGTACTATCGAAATTGGACAAGCAACACCAATTACTAACAATCTACGCAGCAAAAGAAGTACTGATTCCGTCAACGAATCTACTGAGCGCATTGGCGACATCGAAGTTACCACCAACTTTAACGCCGATGAGTTGAGTGACTTAGGTTTCGAAGGTGCTGAGATGAACATTAGCGTCGTTGAATAACTGCGCTGTTGAATAAGATCGGTACAAAGATCTACCAGTAATAAAGCACAAAGCCCACGACACATCGTGGGCTTTCATATATTCATGTTCAACTGGAAACGGTGAGCTACACAGGCTCTTCCATCAGAAGCTTAACACCTAGCCCAACCAGCACCATGCCCGTCACGCCTTCCATCCACTTCATAAAACTCGCGTTCTTGAGCAAGTTTTTAGCAGAATTAAGAGCACCAGCCAAACCACACTGCCACACCATCGCAATCATAAAGTGTACCGAAGCCATCAACATAGATTGCAATAAAGGTGAACCTTCAGGGTTTACAAATTGAGGTAAAAAGGCCAGATAGAAAACTGCCGTTTTTGGGTTAAGAACGTTAGACAAGAAGCCTTCACGCAAAGAACGCTTTGCACTGTAAGCTTGTTGAGCTTGTTGAGCTTGTTCTCCGACCTTCAAACCGCCACCGTTTTTCATCAAAGCTCGTAAACTGCTTAAGCCAAGCCAGATGAGGTAAACCGCACCCACCATCTTAACGGCTTGAAAGAGCTCTGCGGATTGGGCGAGGATTGCAGATATACCCACCGCAGAGAAAAACGCGTGTACATACAAGCCGCTACAAATACCAAAGCTCGTCATACAACCGTCAGCTAAGCCAGAGCGGCTGGTATTACGAATCACCAAAGCCGTATCTAAGCCCGGCGTTAGCGTTAAAATAGTGATGGCAATTAGAAATGCCTCAAAGTTCAAAATATCCATATCATTGTCATTCTTGTTCAGCGATCTATCATCAATACCGTGTATCTGAACAATTCGCAAGCAACAATTGCCACCAGCTATACAACTCACTGATTTTGTGCACAATAGAACAGTTTAATTTGTTAATAAATAGTAAATTCAAGGCATCGTACCGCCTCATGCTTTTCTCGCTATATCTTCGACTGCGAAGGTCGGCGTCATTAAAAAGCAGAGCCATAATAAAAGTACATGAGAGATGAGCCTTAACGCTGACACAGCCCTAAGGATCATTTAAAGAAACCAAATTAAGAGTAGTCAAATGAGCGCATTCAAAAAACTAGTCGAACACTCTCAAAAATGTTCACGCTTTCAACACCTAGCCTCTATTTGTGGTTGGGACCAAGCTTCCATGATGCCTGCCGGTGGTAACCAAGCCCGTAGTGAAGCGATGGCCGAACTTTCGGTTCATATTCACGGGTTGATGACGCAACCACAACTTGGTGATTGGATTGCAGACGCTGAAAACGAAGCGTTAAATGGCGAGCAACAATCGTCTCTGCGTGAAATTAAACGCCAATGGCAACAAGCTAACCTACTTCCAGAAAAACTGGTTGAAGCGAAATCTCTAGCGGGTTCAAAATGTGAACATGCATGGCGCAGCCAACGTGGTAACAACGACTGGGTTGGATTCGAAAAGAACTGGCGTGAAGTGGTTGAGCTGTCTCGTGAAGAAGCGCAGATCCGCGCCGATGCAGCGAACCTAACGCCTTATGATGCCATGCTGGATATCTATGAACCGGGTACCAGCTCTGCTTCGCTTGATATCTTGTTTGCAGACGTTAAAACCTGGCTACCAAACCTGATTGACGAAGTCATCGAAAAGCAATCGAGCGAGCAATTTAATGCGCCATCTGGTATCTATTCGACCGAGAAACAGAAAGCACTGGGTTTAGAAGTCATGAAGCTGCTTCAGTTCGACTTCGAACACGGCCGATTGGATGAAAGTGTTCACCCATTCTGTGGCGGCGTGCCTTCAGACGTGCGTATCACAACCCGATACGACGAAGCGGAATTCGTTCAAAGCTTAATGGGTATTGTGCATGAAACAGGGCACGCGCGTTACGAACAAGGCTTACCAAAGCACCTAGCAGGACAACCGGCGGGTGAAGCGCGCTCTATGGGCATCCACGAATCTCAATCTTTGTTCTTCGAGATGCAAGTTGGCCGCAGCGACCCGTTCATCGGGCACTTGGCAAACTTGGCGGGTCAGCAATTCTCAGGCTCAGAGTTTGAGAAAGAGAACTTCCAGAAGATCTACACGCGTGTGAAGAAAGACTTCATCCGTGTCGACGCTGATGAACTCACCTACCCTGCACACGTTATCTTACGTTACGAAATTGAGCGTGACTTGATCAACGGAAAGATCAAACACACCGACGTTCCAGAGTTATGGAATACCAAGATGCAGTCATACCTTGGCTTAAGCACTCAAGGCAACTTCACAAACGGTTGTATGCAAGATATCCACTGGACAGATGGCGCATTCGGTTACTTCCCATCTTACACATTAGGTGCGATGTACGCGGCTCAGTTCATGGCTTCAATGAAGAAAACTGTCGATGTGAACTCTGTGATTGAAAGTGGCGACCTATCCCCTATCTTCACTTGGTTGGAATCGAATATTTGGAGTAAAGGCAGCCTGCTGACCACCGATGACTTGGTGAAAGGCGCAACGGGCGAAACCTTGAATGCGCAATACTTCAAAGATCATTTAAGAAGTCGTTATCTGTAGATAAAACACCCAACAACATTAAAGTGTTCTACTTGCAGAGCTTGCTGTGTAAGTAGAAACAAGCTGAAAAAAGCATAGTACATGTATTACTCCCCTTAGTAACCCCACGGCCTGATGCAAAGGTCGAAATGTCAAAGGCAAACGTGGTTTATTCCTTGATCACACACCGCAAAGCAGCGCTCTCTAACTCAAAGGTGGACAAAAGCTTGTCAGCGCATTTGCTAATTTAGCGAATTACGGATAACTACAAGTATGGAAAATTGCCAAACTTGGTGCCCAGTATTGTTGGATACTAATCACCAATAGTTACCTTCTATGTTTTTTAAATCGAATTAATTCATTAGTCACATGCTCGAAGAAAGCTGTCAATACAACATTATCATTCTTGTCAAGATACAAAGCACACAAGTGAGCCGGTAACTTTTCTCTGAGCTTAATAAAATGTACATTGCTCCAACGGTGATAGCTAAAACTAGTTGGAACTATTGAGACTAGATTACTGCTTGCCACAATTGAAACCAGTGTGTTTGGCTCATAAACCTCTTGGGCAATATGGATATGATGCCCATGTGTCATAAAGGTATCGACAATCAACTTGGATGATGCCGAGTCCTGCCTTTGCATAAAGATAAACTGCTCATCTTTTAGCTCATCAATCGAGATCATTTTTCTGTCTTTAAAGGCATGGTTGTTGGCAACCACCACGCACATTTCATCATCAACCATTTTTTCAGCGGTCAATGGCGTTGTATTGATGGTGTCGGCAAATCGAACCAAACCGATATCAATTTTATGTTTATCTATGCTCGATTTCTGCTCTTCTGGGGTCATCTCAAAGATCTGAAAGTCGTAATCAGGGTAAGCATCTTTAAAACTGCGCAGCGCATCCCCCAGCCCAGCCCAAAAGAACGAGCTGATGAGTCCGACATTTAGCGATTTGCTTTCATTTCTTCCCTGCTCGATCACCTTGCGCACAGATGTATCTAAAACTCTGAAGATTGTCTGACACTCCTCAAAAAGAAGCTGGCCAGTATTAGTCAGCTCAACGGTTCGTGTATCACGGATAAATAGCGGGCTACCAATAATTCGTTCTAGCTCTTTAATCTGAGCACTTAATGGTGAGTTGGAGATGTGCAGTTTTTTTGCTGCATTGCCGAAGTGTTTGTCCGTGGCAACTTGAAAAAAGTAGCGGAGCATCTTAAGTGTGATCTTTGATGAGTGATCTAGCATGGTTTCCTCTGTGATCTTTATCACGAGCTGTACACGATGTGCCCATACTCTGATAGAAAAAATGAGTAAAGAGGTCACAAAATTTAATTGCCTGTTTAATAAGGATATTTTCACCAATAATAACAGGCTGTCTACTAATCAGACCAAAAACCTCTGTTATTAAGGAGTAATAACAATAGGATTGTGCCGAGTAACAGCATAATAAGTACTTTTTTTGAGATATACCAGCTTGCATGAGTTCTAGATACTGCCACCACGTAATCTTGAACAGGCGTTAATCATGGATATTTCATCAAACCATAAAGGTGTATTTGTCGCAGGCTCTTACAACCTTGATATTGTCTCGCGAGTGGCTTCATTCCCTCAAAAGGGAGAAACAGTACGTATCCTATCTAAAAAGTTTCTTTCTGGTGGCAAAGGGGCAAACCAAGCCACCGCATGTAGACAAGTAACAAAAGACACGCACTTCTTTGCCAAAATTGGTCATGATGACTTTGCTAAACGAGCTAAGCAGCACCTAGAAAGGCAACAGTTTGCCTCTCTCACGTTAGCTGAAACCTACCATTCACCGACAGGTGTTGCGTTGATCACGGTTTCTGAGCGTGAAAAAGATAACTGCATTGTGTTGGACCTGGGGGCAAATCTGAAGGTGAGTGATGCGGACATTGAAAACCTCACTCCGCAAATAGAGCAAACTTCCGTCGTCCTTGTGCAATTGGAAAACAATATTGAAGCGGTTGCGGCAATGTTGCGTAAGGCAAAAGAGCAGGCCAAAACCACCATCCTAAATCCAGCGCCTTACCATGAGCAGGTCCATACCTTAGTCCCACTAGTAGATGTGATTACCCCCAATGAAACCGAAGCCTCTGAGCTAAGCGGTATTGTGATTCATGATATTGAGACAGCAGAACAAGCAGCGCGTTTTATTCATCGTATGGGGGCAACCAACGTCATCATTACCTTGGGCGGCAATGGGTGTCTAGCTTATGACGGTAATGAATTTAAGCGCTTTTTGTCGTACCCCGCTGAGGTGATAGACACCAGTGGTGCGGGAGATGCGTTTAATGGTTCACTCGCGGCATCCTTATCTCTGGGTAAATCCTTAACGGAATCAATTAGCTTTGCGACAGCCTTTGCATCGTGTTCAGTAGAGAATGAAGGGGCTGCGAACATGCCTTCCATGACGCAAGTAGAAGCAAAGCTTGCGACTGTAAGGAAGTAACAATGCGCAACATTATTATTGATACTGATATCGGCGATGATGCTGACGATATTTTGGCATTAGGTCTCGCTTTATCGACAGAGCAGCTCAATCTTGTGGGTGTGACAACAGTATTCAAGAACACGCGCCTAAGAGCCAAAATGGCAAAGCGTGTGCTTCAGCTAGCAGGTCGCGAAGACATCCCTGTCTATGCTGGGTGTGAACATCGTATTAATGGCGAAGAAAACGATGACGAAGAAATCCCCTGCCAGTACCAAGGAAAAATGGATAGCCAGCCTATCGAAACCGAGCATGCTGTCGAGTTCATGGCTGATGCTCTCTCACAGGAAAAACTAACCATTGTTGCCATTGGTCCATTAACCAATATTGCAACACTAATAAAAGAACACCCAGAGTTAATTAAAAATATTGATGAATTGGTTTTAATGGGAGGATGTTATTACCGACATGTCAATGAATGGAACATTATCTGCGATCCCGAAGCTGCCGATATTGTTTTTAACTCTGGCATTGATATTCGTGCAGTTGGTTTGGATGTTACAACTAAATGTCATTTCGATGGTGACTATTTATCTCAGGCTAAAAATAATGCCAATACAGAATTGAAAAAGATTCTAATAGAAAGTTGTGATGCTTGGTTTGATAAAACAGGATTCACTCCAATTCTTCACGACCCTCTTACTGTATTTGCTCTGCTCGAAGAAAGCGATATTGAATATAACCAAGAACAAGTTCATGTCGAATTAAAAGGCGAATACACAACCGGAATGACGGTGTGTACTGAAGATGGAATTTGGGGCAGAACACCAAGTAACCCCAACTGTTTAATCGCAAAGAATTTAAATTATTCTCGATTTATTAAATTTTTCCTAAATAACGTGTTTCTAAATTAAAGGTGAGGTCATTATGGCTTTAAATAGAATGTCGGTCTTAGAGAAGATTGGCTTTGGTTCAGGTGATTCTGCAATCAACCTATCCATGATATCTGCAGGTATGCTGATTTACGCATTCCACGTTCAAATTGTTGGTTTAACCCCTGTTGATGCAGGTTGGCTACTGCTACTGGTTCGTATTATTGATGCGGTAACCGATCCGGCAATGGGCTGGGCAACGAACCGTTACAAGTCGCGTTGGGGTCACTATCGCCATTGGATTGGCTTTGCTGCAATCCCTATGGGTGTCTCGATGTACCTGATGTTCACCACGATTGGTGACACTTATAAAATGCAGCTCATTTGGGCGTACGGCACTTATATATTCAATACGTTGATGTTCACTATGGTGACAATTCCTTACATCTCAATGATTGGTGTAGTGACGGATAATCCAGACGAGCGTATTACAGCAAATTCGTGGCGCTTCACAATGGCGAAAACGGCAACGCTAATGTGTACATCATTGGTTCCATTCTGGGTGACATCACAAACGGATCAGGTACAAGGCTATGCAACTTCGTTTGCTATTCTTGGCACGATTGGCGCAGCATGTCTTCTATTTTGTGCATTCACAACTCGTGAACACATCGAGATAGAGCCAAACACTGTACCCGTTAAACAACAGCTAAAAAGCTTAGTTAGAAACGACCAATGGATCGTGCTGTGCTCTGCTTGCATCACACTTATGCTTGCCTTCTTGGTACGTGGCAACATCGCCTTTATCTACGGGACAGAATACGCTGGCGCAAGTTTTGGTGTACAAATTTCCGTTTTTCTAGGGATGTGGTCAGTCGGTGGCATCCTTGCCGCAATCGTGTCAAAAAAACTGACCAAACATTTTTGTAAGATTCGGGTGTTCCGCGTATCGATGTACGCCTCAGCACTCATGGGCTTGTCGATCTACTTCTTAGTCGGCCAAGGCGAGTTCGTTGCTGCTGTTATTTGTTACTTCCTTTACTGTTTCCTAACTGATCTTAATACCCCAATTTTCTGGGCACTGATTTCTGAGGTAAGCGACTATGGTAAAAAGAAAACAGGTATTGATTCATCAGGCATTTCGATGGGTGCAATTTCATTCTGTCAGAAGCTTGGTATGGGCCTATCCGGTATTGTAACCGGTTATACACTGCAATATTTTGGTTATTCAGCAGACGCAGAGAAAACACAAGAAGTATTAGAAGGCTTATCGTTATCACTCTCGATCACACCAGCTATTTTCTTCTTAATTACTGGCCTAATTATGCGAAAATATATTATCACAACCGATTACTACAATAGCATGATGAGTAAACCTGCGGATGGGGTGATATTAAACAAGCACTAAAAACCATCGAAACAAATTAAAAATAAAATTTCTTGGTTAAATATTAATTTTTATAATCTAACAAAAAATATAATCAATAATTAAAGAAAGAGTAAAAAATGAATAAAATACCCCCTCTATCTATACTCGCAGCAAGCATGATGTTCCCTACTATTTCGATGGCAGAAAATTCCTTAGAAAATGAGGAGATATTAGATAATAATCCTGTTTATATAGAGTTCTATACACGTTATGAAGAAGAGCGTAACGTAGGTCTTCAAGGTTTAACTGGTTGGATTACTTTTACTGACTTTTATGACATCCAGTTTGGTGCGGAAGTGAACACCGATGGCTATTATGAATATAACCTAGGCAAGTTTGTTCCATTGACGGAAAAAGCATGGGTTCATACTTATGTTGGTTATACACAATGGAACTACCGCTTGTCGCTACGCGCAGGCTACAACTTCGATAACGGCCTAATGATAAATGCACGAGTTCGCCCTGAATTCGGTTATGACGATTGGATTGGTGAGGATGAGAACGGTAACGAGGTGAACTACGGTACTAACCTATCTGTCCGTACAGACCTATTTGTTGGCTATAACTCTGATCGATACGAGTTCTTTTACAACCGTGTCGATAATTTTGAAACCGATGAGGAAATTGCCGACACCTTCCGTAATGGAACTCACATGGCAACGGACCATGAGTTCCGCGTCACTTATACTGCTAATAAATGGCGCCCATACTTCCAAGCGACAATCATGAAAGATGGTTTTTTTGATGGCATATCCTACGAAGACGATCTCCGTTGGCAAGTTGGTTTTGCGCTACCGATGAACATTTAATCTAATTTTACTTTAAGCATCCAATTATTCGTAAGATACGAGACAACTATTACTCGCGGTAATAGTAACAACTAATGCCGCGTTTATCGTATTTTGCTGTTTACGAATTCTATTATAATTTGTTGTTCCATTTTCCCTACCACTCAGCACTGCAGTGAAATAATATTTACCAAGCTAGAGTTATTTGAAAAAGTAGGTCCAATACCCATCCACAAAGTACAACGAGTAAGAGTGCTAGCTTGATGTATGGAATCCACTCCCTCCTTAGCAATCTAGACTTAGGAGTGTGAGAAAA
>NZ_JBFSVK010000026.1:0-93243 GCF_041467855.1 Vibrio sp. 10N.247.311.51
TCTAGCTTCTAGCTTCTAGCTTCTAGCTTCTAGCTTCTAGCTTCTAGCTTCTAGCAGGAAACGGTACGAAAAAAGGATTGGCTGTGACAGCAATCCTTTTAAATTCATGAATATCATTCCGCCAACCAGAAAGGCTCTAACGCCCTTTACGCTCATGGTAATTGTCGTTATTGTGATTCTCTACGTCATCATCACAAGGACTGTCTGAGAGTTATGAACAGCACTATTGAAACTATTCTGGGGCACCGCTCCATTCGTCAATATACAAATCAACCGATTGAAAAAGCGCAACTTGATGTGATTATTCAGGCTGGTCTCGCGGCTTCATCATCGAGCTTACTGCAGGCTGTTTCTATCGTGAGAGTGACAGACAAAGAGAAGCGCAAACTGTTAGCCGAATACGCAGGTAACCAAGCTTACGTTGAGAACGCGGCAGAGTTTTTGGTGTTCTGTATCGACTATCAACGCCACGCTCAAATCAACCCTGAAGTGAAAACCGACTTTACTGAACTGACCCTGATTGGCGCGGTAGATTCTGGCATCATGGCGCAAAACTGCATGCTGGCTGCTGAGTCTCTGGGTTTGGGTGGCGTGTATATTGGTGGGCTGCGTAACAGCGCACAACAAGTCGATGAACTGTTAGAACTGCCACAGCATACCGCCGTGTTGTTTGGGATGTGCTTAGGTCATCCGGCACAGCAACCAGAGGTGAAGCCTCGCCTCCCTGCTCACGTGGTGATGCACGAAAACCAATACCAGCCACTGAGCCTAGATGAAATTGCCAGCTACGATGATTCAATGCAAAGCTACTACGCAAGCCGTTCAAGCAACCAAAAGCAGAGCAGTTGGTCACAGCAGATCACACAGAAACTCTCTGGTGAATCTCGCCCGCATATCCTGCCTTACTTAAACAGCAAACAGCTGACCAAGCGTTAAGCCGTTAAGCCGTTAAGCCGTTAAGCCGTTAAGCGATTAGAGCTAGCAGCAAACAGCAGTACAAACAAAAATGTCAGCGTAATATACGCTGACATTTTTATTTATCCGGAGGCGGCTAGCTTACAGATATTTCTCAATCGGTAGCAACTGTAGAAAACCTGACTGCATTCGTTCCCATTGACCAGTGTCAGGTTCGCTGTCCCAACGTTGGTCGCCTGAATACCAATACACATCACCGTCTTCCAGTTCCAAGCGCCAGCTATTATCTTCACTCATCGCTTGCCCAATGGTGTCAGCTAACGTTTCAGCAATCTCTTTGTTCTCGATGATCAAAACCGATTCCGTATTGAGGTAGGTAGAACGCAAGTTGAAGTTAAATGAGCCGATGCTCGCGATGCTGCGGTCGAATACAACTGATTTAGCGTGCAAGCCATAGGCCGTCTCAGGCGCACATTTAGACACGTCTTGAGTCGATGCTTCACACAACTTAGATTCTGGTTTTAGCTCAAACAGATCGATGCCATGCTCCAACATGTCGTAACGTCTGCCTGCATAAGCGGAGTGATTAGTCACCAGATCATTAGAGGCCATAGAGTTAGTTAGCGCTTTTATCTCAACGCCCTTGTTGTTCAATACCTGCCACTCTTCAAGCTGACCATCATCGAATACAAGGTAAGCGGATTCCAATAAGATCTCTTGTTTCGATTCGCTCGCTAATTTCCCTAGAAGAATCGCGGTCGCTTTCGGTTCATCAGTATTATCGGAGTCATCAGGAACGGGTTGATCGTAAACAAAGCGCGCATTCACCCATGTCATCTCACCAATCACCTCTTTCAGTAAGCTATCAGCAGCCTCACGGTCTAATGGTAATTCAGGGTAATTTTGATAATGCGGCACGACAATATTATCTATCTTCGAGAGATCAGGTTGTTCGTCATCCCCCAGCATATCGACAGGGTAAGACCAACGGCTGTTCCAGTATTCAACAAAACTGGTTTGGATGGTGTTAACTACCGAGCCCATGACTAATACATCGCGGTCTCGGAAATTGATTTCATCAGAAAGGTCAAAGTATTCATCACCAATATTACGGCCGCCCACCACAGACAAAGTGCCATCGACGGTAAACGATTTATTGTGCATACGGCGATTTAAGCGAGAAAAGTCACCGACAAAGCTCAGCCATTTACTGAAGCCACGGCGTGTTGGTGTTGGATTGAAGATACGAATCTCGACGTTCGGGTGCGCATCCAGTGCCGACAGCAAACCTTCACGTTCGTTGAGGTTGATATCATCCAGCATTACACGAACCTTCACACCGCGCTCGGCCGCGGCTAACAAACGACTGGCTAAGTAACTGCCCGATTCGTCAGAGTTCCAGATGTAGTATTGAATGTCGATGGCGTGCTCGGCACTTTCGACCAGCGCTAATCGCTGTGCCAAGGCATCCCAACCAGACTCTTGCAGACGAACTGCAGTGGTGCCTTGCTCTAAAGCTTCAGGCTGAAATTCATTGGTTAGAACCGATAAAGTGCTAGGTGCAGGAGAGGTTGGCGGTTCTGTCGGGTGGTCGATGCCTTCAGGAAGTGAAGAACACCCACCTAAAACGGCGATTAAGATTAGCGTTAAACTGATGCGTTGGAGCACAGGCATGTATCTGACTTCCTTTTCACGATGGCGTCTTTAGAAACTTTTCGTACAGCTTTTCAATGAACAAGCTATTCCGATCTATTCATTGATTATTACTGCTAAATCCTGAAATTTATAGGTAATTATCCAGTATAAATTTAGAGGTCGTTAAATTGGCCTACAGATCACTTAAGTTGAGTGAGCGCCAAACAGTATAAACTCAGCGGCTTTTCGACCATTTCAATGGTGAGCTCTGTTCGGTCTGGGTTACAGTTCAACGCCAAAGCGTAACCGTGTAAATAGTCCACCAGCAAGTCCAACGCATTTTTAGTTTGCTGTTCGGTTAACGCTAACGGGCTCAACACCGCTTCAAAACGTTCACTAAATACCTCCATCGGCCCGAGAGATTTCATAGTCAATAAGGTCTCTAACAAGCCTCGATATTCGTTGAGCATCGACAAGTAACTCACACTGAGCCGATAAAGGTTATCTCGCCAGTCTTGGTTCAACTCTGGCTGCGCGACTTCTTCAATCAAAGAAACCGTGATTGCCTCAAGCAGATCATTTTTGTTTTTGAAGTAATGGTATATAGCCATCGCATCAACCCCGAGTTCTGTCGCTAACCCTCGAACACTTGGCACTTTGCCACTCTCTCGCATCATGCTTTTAGCAATAGTGAGAATTCTCTCGGCGCTGAGTTGGCTTGATCCACTCTTTGGTCGACCTCGTTTCTGATCCTTGACAGTCATACCGTCACCTCTTAAACTTTATTTCTACACTGTAGAATATTTTAATTTATTACCGTGTAGATGCCAAGTTTCTCATCGATATCGGAGTTAAAAATGTCAAATATTGTATTCATCGCAACCAGCCTTGACGGTTACATTGCAGACAAACAAGGCGACTTAGATTGGCTGCAAGCGATTCCAAATCCAGACGGTGACGACATGGGTTACAACGCCCACACCGATCGTATCGATGCACTGGTCATGGGACGTAATACAATGGACATGGTGTTGAGCTTTGGCATTGATTGGCCTTACAGCAAGCCAGTCTATGTACTGAGCAACACTTTAAATGAAGTACCTCAAGAGCTTGAAGGTAAAGTATTTTTGATGAAGGGCGAGCTTAAACAGATTGTCGCGGATTTGAATAACAAAGGCCTAAAGAACTTGTACATCGATGGCGGCATCACCATTCAAAACTTCCTGAAAGAAGACATGATTGATGAGCTGATCATCTCGACCATTCCTGTCGTGCTTGGTGGTGGGTCCCCGTTATTTGGTGACTTAGTATCTCCCGTCGATTTTACGTTGAAAGGCGTCACGACGTACCTTGATGAGATCGTGCAAACTCATTACTTACGTAAGCGTTAGAAAGCCTTAGCGACACAGTCAGATAATAGCTTCTAATGTTCTAAACTTATTCGGCTTATATTCTATTGACAATATAAGCCGACGTTGACACTATACAATGCTGCGTTGATTTTACCGCACTAACTGTAATGCAGTTCTAACTTTTTAAGATAGGTAAAATATGAACTTCCCAAGTACTCTTCCAGCACCGCACAAAACACTTCTTATCAAAGTGATTGATGTCCTGTCTCAAGACCCTCGAATCTGTGGTATTGCCGCAAGTGGTTCGTTTGGTTCTGACTCTATGGACAAATACAGCGACTTAGATTTTGTTATCGCGGTAAACCCAGCCGACTACAACAGCGTGATGCAAGAACGATTCAGCATCCTTGACCAGATCGGTGGTAAGGTCGCAGCCTTCACGGGTGAACACGTAGGTGAACCACGATTAATTGTGTCGATATTCGGCCCTGAGCCAGTGCACGTCGATTTCAAATTCGTCTCTCTGCCAGACGCAGCAGCACGAGTCGATAACAACCACGTGTTGTGGGAGCGAGACAGCTTATTAACCGACGTATTCAGTACAGCAGAACCAGATTACCCTCAGCCAAACCCGCAATGGATTGAAGATCGTTTCTGGATCTGGACTCACTACGCTGCAACAAAGATTGCTCGAGGCGAATACTTTGAGACCATTGAATTCTTATCATTCCTGCGCCAAAACGTGTTGTCTCCACTGGCACTAAAACAGGCGGGTTTAACGCCCTCTGGCGTGAGAAAAATTGAAGCACGCTTGCCAGAATTTGCACAAGAACTCGCTAAAACCGTTTCAATGCCAGAACGTGATGCGTTGATTCCCGCTTTAAACCAAGCGGTAAAGCTCTACCTAGAATTAAGAAGCAACGAGCAAGTATCTGTAGATGAACATGCTCAGTCGTTTTGCCTTCAATACGTACAAGACGAATTGAGCTAACGCGACTAAAAATGCAGCAATCAGTCTGGCTCAATTGCTAATACACCTTAAACGCCGAAAGTATGAAAGCTATCGGCGTTTTCATTTTTGCGCATCAAAAGCTCCCTCTCACTGGCTTTCAAATCCTTCTTATTCATCTCTCTGCACTAACGCCTTTCCTATCAAAAGCCGACCTAAAGTAGTACCCTTTATCGTCTCTCATTCTTGATGGTAGCTGGATATTATGAAGCTTTTGGTCGATCGCACTGGTGAACAGTTTTTAGAAATTCTGCAAGAATCTGGAGACACGCTGACGGTTCAATTCATTACCAATGAAGGCAGTAGAAAGGGCAAGCCATTCCAAGATAACCTGAGTGGATTGTTCCTCACAGGGTGGAAGCCGCGCACCACTTCAACCGCCATCGGATTAGAACGCTTTAAGCAAGGCAAACTTGAAGATCCCAAAGTGAGTTTCGCATTGCACCAACTCTATCCACAGGGTCGAGACGTAAAATTACCTTCCGGTGATATCGCAACTATCGCGAGTTACGCCAATACCCATGCCGATGGCTACTATATGTTTGTGCGCCTCAACGATGAGTTAACCCGACTCAAGATTACACCCGATTGGGAACTGCAACCTTCCGTTCAAAGGTTAGCCTTGCCTTATTACCCTGAACCAAGAAGCCAGCAAGAACTCGACAATATTGATGACTTCGATGCTTGGGCGGGTGGCTTCTAACACTCCTCACCTACGCCGAGTAGCACATAATACCCAAGCTATTATCAATTATTTTTTGAAAATAATTCAAATGTAGCACTGTTTATCGTTTCAAATATTCCTACTATTATTTATCCATCGACACAGACTGCAGCTCAATGAACAAAGAGTGGCGCTGTATACACAGACAAATCACCATTTCGGTGAAAAATAATATAGGTACGAACATGACTCAGCTAACTATCGTCGCAAACATCGTCGCTAACGAAGACAAAATTGAATTGGTTAAAGCAGAGCTGCTAAAACTGATTGATATTACTCGCGCTGAAGAAGGCTGTATCAACTACGACCTTCACCAAGACAATGAAAACCCAGCACATTTCACTTTCTACGAAAACTGGACATCACGTGAACTTTGGCAAACACACATGGGTAATACCCACCTTGCTGAATACATGGCAGCAACCGAAGGCAGTGTTACGTCATTTACACTTAACGAGATGACTAAGATCGCTTAAGTGTGAATGAAAGCTAGCTACGAGCCTCCAAATATCCAGCCCTACAGTCTTTACTGTGGGGCTTTTTAGTTACTTTTGTTTTACCGTTTTTCTTATACAATGGTCTCTTATCCCCTCTGAAAATAGGCTCCGAGCTAATCACTTCATGCTGATCACCGAAGATGATATCTACTTCACATCGCAGATCCTCGACTTTCTCTCCGAGAACGACAAAGCACTCTCTTTTCGTAAACATACGATAAGGAAAGGCGAGCCTATCTTTCAGCAAGGGCAAGAGATAACCGACATCATATTCATCACCGATGGCGCTATTTCTGTCGCTCGCAGCTCACGTTACGGTCGTCGATATCAGGTAGGCACTTTCAATCACAATGGCTTTTTAGGGCTTATGGAGTTGTTTTCAGGGAAGCCCTGCTTCTACTCGGTAAAAGCTGAATCTGATTGTGAAGGGTTCATCATGAATGGGGCAATATTTGCAGAGCTCATCTGTCAAATCCCTATCTTGGCAGCACATACTTTTAAACACCTCACCTCCAAATGGTATTTATCCGTCGAGAGAATGTCGCGCAATATCCTGCACTCTATTACCTACTGTGTGATTGATGATTTGTTGCAGTTTCACAGTATGAATCCAGACAAAGATTACATCGTAAACAAAAGCTTAGAGTGTGAGCGATTAGGCACGAGCCTGCGTGTTTACAATCGAATATTGAAACAGCTGAATGACAGCGGGGCGATTTCAGTCACACGCAAAAGTATTCGAATCATCAATCTAGACAAACTCGAAGCGACTCGTTTGAAAGAGTCCGAAAAGCAATAACTTCATTCTAATACTTAGTAATTTATTCACTTATTCCAACGCTCCCACAAACGTAAAACGGTGACCCATAGGCCACCGTTTATTTTGATTATCGACAATCATTAAGACTAAGCTTGAAGAAACTATGAGTTAGTTCCACAGCTCATGTTCAATGATATTCTCAGTAGTGAAATTAGGGTAAGCCATCTTCCACATGTTCAAACCTGAGTATTCATCACTGGAGTACTGAGCAAAAAATTCATCCAACGCTTTTGTCATCGTATCTTGAACCGCTTGACGTGGTGGCTCTGCGATATACGCCTCACCCATTGGGTTACTCAAGTCATACCAATGATCGATAGGCTCATTTTTCTTATTGTAGTAACGCACTAACTTCCAATGACCGTTAGTGATCATGCGCGCATTACCTCGCTCTGAAAATTGGTACTGACGCCAATCTCGAACGCGCTCACCCTTCATCATTGGTAACAAGGATTTACCCGGACCATAACTGGTATCGTAATCTTCCCCCTTACTCGCCAGGCCCATAATCGTAGTATGAAGATCTAAGATATCGACAAACTCGCCACGCACTTGTTTCTGACGCACCATGCCTTCAGGGCCTTTGATGATGAAAGGCACGCGAATCGTCTCTTCATAGAAGTTGTATGGGAAACTGGCGTTGATCTTACCGTATAAGCCATACTGGCCCATCAATAAGCCATGGTCAGAGACAAAAGCGATCACGGTATTATCCATCAAACCACGTCCCTCTAAACCATCGATCAACTGGCCGACTTGTTCATCCAGTAAAGTCACCGCAGCCAGATATTGCGCCAGTTTTTCTTCATGATCAGACGGCACCAAGGTATAAGCACTCATGTGTTCAAGCACAGAGTTCCCACCATAAGACACCACTTTATGGGCAATATCGCGGTATTTCTCTACTAATCGCTCAGGCAAACCTTCAAAGGGGAAGTGCGGCTCAACATAGTTAAGGCTAACAAAGAAAGGCTTGTCACTTGGCTCATCAATGAACTTAATGGTCTCTTTGGTTAAGAACTGCGCTTGAATACCGGTGTGTTCTTCATTCTCGCCATCTCGCGAGAACAACACCGTTCCTGAATGTAGGTATTGGTTTTTCCAACCCGCTTCTAACGCGTCGTAACTTAACCAACGGTCAAAGCCACGAATCGGCTCTTTGCTGTCCGTCGTGGCATGCCACTTACCAATTAAAGCGGTACGATAGCCTTCATCTTGTAAACGTTCCGACAGCAATTTCTCACCATCTAACCAACCGGCATCAAACTTAGGGTCTTCCGCTAAGAAATCATACACACCATGCTGAGAGGGCATTTTACCAGTATGGAATGAAGCTCGTGCAGCAGAGCTCACAGGCGCTGGCGTCATACCATTCTCGAAACGAACACCGGTTTCTGAAAGGTATTCTAGATTGGGTGTTTCAACGTATTTGTTATGGTGACTTGTCGCCCAATCACCAAGATCATCGGCCATGATGACCACAATATTCGGTTGTTGGGGTTGTTTGACTTCTTCAGCGATAACACTGCCTGAGCAGGTCATTGCCGCAAGCGCGAACGCTTTTGAAACCGCACTAAGCGGAAATTTTTTCATGTTCGACTCCATGAATATTCAGGGGATGAGTTATTGGGATTCTTTGTTTTTGATGATTTGCATGATGGCAGCAGGAGGATGCCCGGCTTGATAGAGCTTCTTCATAAGATCAATGTAAGGGGCTGAGTAAGAGAAAAACGTTTTATATCCGTGGCAAAGGTAGTTCTGATCGGGCTTACCAGAAGACGAGAAAGCAAAGCGATGTTTTGGACAACCGCCATGGCATACAGAGCGAAATTCACAGCGTAAACAATCTTGAGAAAGTGAGTGTTTTTTCTTCTCGCCAAACTTTTGATTCGCCTGGCTTTCGTTTATCTCTTTGATAGTGACGGTATGGATATTTCCAAGCTTGAACTCTGGAAATACATAGTGGTCACAAGCATAAATATCGCCGTTGTTTTCCATCGCAAAAGCGCTGCCGCACGTCTCTGAAAACACACACAACTGCGCTGGTTGGCCACATGTCATTGCAAAGGTATTCTCAAAAAGTTGCACCCATACTTTTCCGACATCTTGGCGTACCCACTCTCTGAATATGGCCGCCATAAATAAGCCATAATGCTCAGAGCCAACACTCCAATCACATAGAGACACCGCCTCGAAGCGTTCAGGATGTAACAGGGTTAATCCATCTTCCGTTTGCTGTTGGGCTTCAAGTTCCACCAACGGAATGAACTGCATGTGCGCACTTCCGATCCCCTTAAGGTAGTGATACACCTCTAAGGGAGATTTGGCATTCACATCGCTGATAACAGTTAGTGTATTAAACTCAACACCAAAGGATTTGAGCAGATTAATCGCCGCTTCAACTTTGTGGTGGGTAGGTTTCCCTGAGCGTGTTTTACGATAGGCATCATGCAGATGTTGTGGACCATCAACCGAAATGCCAATTAAGAATTGATGATCTTTGAAGAACTGACACCACGACTCATCAAGCAATAAGCCGTTGGTTTGCAGAGTATTGGTGATGGTTTTACCTAAGCCGTATTTAGCTTGCAGAGCCATCGCTTTTTCGAAGAAAGCCAGCCCCAACAACGTCGGTTCGCCACCTTGCCAAGCAAAAGTCACCTCATTGGAGCATTGCGCTTCAATATGTTGGATAACATAACGCTCCAACGTGGCATCATCCATCTTCCAAGAGGTCGGTGAACTGGCAGATTCAGGATAGAGTTTTTCTTTTTCAAGATAAAAACAGTAGCTGCAATCAATGTTGCATTTAGAACCCGAAGGCTTTGCCATAACATGACAGCCTTGAGGTGAAAAAGTATCTATACCCATCTTCGATTACCGACTCAATTTCAATATGCGCATGCTAAGAATTGATAAGCTTCGTCAATAGGACAAATGTCCGAAAAGCGGTGATTTTAATCAGTGAGAGTCAGTAAACGCTATTGAGATCACATCCACTGATCGAATCTCAATACAACAATATGTGCTCTCCAAACATTGATACGAATACCCGTTCTCAAACGATTCAAATAACGATTTGGCTGTGTGCTACTAAAGAGTGTTTCATGCTTCCCTACAAGCTCAAACGGGGCTGAATAAAGTCAATAAACGCCGAGATACGTTTAGAGACCGATGACGACTTGTAGTAAACCGCATTCACTCGCTCTCGGTCTGTGTTGGCAAGTTTGTCTTGTTCCAGAATAGGGATTAGACGCCCTGCTGCCATATCTTCCTGCACCATAAACCCCGATAAACAAGCAATCCCATTTCCAGCTAAGACTAGTTGACGCACGGTTTCACCATTACTGGCTGTCACGGTAGGCGCGACATCACTTTGGTTTGGCAAAGGCCAATGGTTAAGCACTTTGTTACCCGAAAATCCCACAATTTGATGCGAACTCAAATCTTCAGGTTTGGTGGGTAGCCCACGCTTAGCGAGATAATCAGGTGACGCCACAATATGGAGTAAACTTTTTCCTAACGGTCGAGCGTGCAATGTTGAATCGGACAACTTACCGATTCGAATCGCAACATCGGTTCTCTTTTCGAGAAGATCAACGAAGCCTTCGTTGGAAGTGAGTTCCAATTCAATGTCTGGGTAAGCCTCTTTGAATGACTGCACCAACGGCACTAGCTGATGGAATACGAATGGACTGGCGGCATCGACTCTTAAACGGCCTTTTGGCAACTCACCGCGCGACACAATCTCTTCTTCCGCGCTCTGAATCATCTGTAATCCCACCCTGACTGAATCGACAAACTGCCGTCCTTCTTCCGTCAATTCCACGCGTCTCGTTGTTCGGTTGAATATTGAGACGCCGAGTTGCGACTCAACCTTACTCACCGAACGAGACACCTTGGCGACCTGCACATCCAGCGCCTCTGCCGCCGCAGAAAAACCACCAGCATCGACGACGGTGAGTACCATTTCTAAATCATCTGAACGGGTTAACATGAGGCTCCTTCGCTATCTTCATTTTGTTTAATGTCATCTCGCTTGTGCTCATCACAGCTCAAATCATCTGAGTCTTTTCGATCTCATCAGCTTAATCCAATGATCGGCTAACTCTCCGATTATTGCAAATAACACAAAGGTTATTTGTTAATGATAGCATTTTTCACAAATATATTTTGCTAGATAATCCTCGCCATCAAACGAAGCGCTCCTATTGCAGTCACAAGCTGCCCCATTTTATCGCGCTCGGTATTTAACAAAGAACAGTAAGAGAGATGATTATGCCACTAGCATTACTTGCATTGACGCTCAGCGCCTTTGCCATCGGAACCACAGAATTTGTCATCGTAGGCTTGATTCCTACCATGGCGAGCGACTTGAATGTATCTCTGCCATCGGCGGGCCTATTAGTCAGTTTATATGCGCTTGGCGTTGCTATTGGTGCGCCAGTGTTAACGGCATTAACCGGTAAATGGAATCGTAAAGCGGTGTTACTGACTGTGATGGCATTGTTTGTCATTGGTAACTTATTGGCGTGGCAAGCTCCAGGCTATAACACGCTGATCGCCGCACGAATTTTGACCGGCCTTGCCCATGGTGTGTTCTTCTCGATTGGATCGACCATCGCGACAGGTTTGGTTTCAAAAGATAAAGCAGCCAGTGCCATTGCGATCATGTTTACGGGTTTAACGGTTGCATTGGTGACCGGCGTACCACTGGGCACTTACATCGGCCAAACCTTTGGCTGGCAAGCAACCTTCTTGATCGTTGCCTTGCTTGGTCTTATTGCTCTTATCGGTAGCGCTATCTTGGTTCCAAGCAACCTTAAGCAACCACCAGCGGCGAAGATTTCGGCACAACTAAAGGTTCTAACTCAACCACGCTTGCTGTTGGTTTACGCTATCACAGCACTAGGTTATGGCGGTACATTCACAGCGTTTACGTTCCTTGCTCCGATACTGGAAAACGTATCAGGATTTGATTCGAGCTCTATCAGTCTCATCATGTTGGTTTACGGTGTGTCAGTAGCGGTCGGTAACATCTGGGGCGGTAAAATGGCCGACAAGATGGGCCCAATTAAAGCACTGACCGTTATCTTCTCTGGTTTAGCCGCAGTACTGGTGGTATTCAACTTTACCGCAGTAAACCCTTACGCAGCTGTTGCCACCATTTTGGTTTGGGGTGCATTCGCATTCGGTAACGTTCCGGGGCTACAAGTGTATGTTGTGAAACTGGCTGAGAAATACACACCAGACGCAGTCGATGTCGCTTCTGGGTTAAACATTGCAGCCTTCAACGTCGGTATTGCATTAGGCTCATGGGGCGGTGGTTTGATTGTCGCAAAATCTGGATTAATGAACACCCCTTGGGTAGGTGCTGTGATCGTTTTGATTGCTCTTGTTCTGACTCGATTCAGTGGTGCGTTAGATAAGAGAGGTCAACAAGTAGGCTCTCCTATCCAAAACATCTAGTTGGTCACTCAATAAATAAAATGGCGAATAGACTATCTATTCGCCACTTTTCTTTATTGAAAATCACCTTACTGATAAGTTCACCACTAATACCTGATATAAGCGAATCAACATTGCTTCAGAAATAATTAGTATGGATACTATCAAATGTATTTTTTTAATATCAATTAGTTATTTAATTTGTTTTTTAATAATTTACTCATTAACTTTGATTTAGATCAATACTAATTAATTAACAATAATACCTTGCGAAATCAAAGCCATATTATTTAGTTTTCACCCAATTGGGTGATGATAAAGACATCAATTGGTGACTAATATCTAGATAAGATAGTGGAAAACATAAGACAATATGAAAATATCCGCTTGATGCAAGCTTAAGGAATGAGAGATGCAGATATCAGAAAACACAATTCCATTAGATCATGGGTTTAATAAATCCCCTTCTGAATTAGAAGAGGAAATTAAAGATGGGCTCATAGAGATTGGGGTTGAACATGCCACTTTAGTTATCATGTCAAAAAACAAAAAACCTGTTTTCAAGTATATAAAAAGTGTTAATGATAGAATCTCTATTTCAAAGCGAGTCACAGAGAAGCTTGACTCTTACCTATCTTTACTCTCAATGGATAAGAAAGGTCAACTATTCCATAGCCAAGATACCATAATTGAAAATCGAATCTTTGATCATCAAGAGCTGTCGATCATTACCCATCCTCTAAATCACTATTCAATCACTGATGAACTCTCTTACAATTATGAGATAGTCATTGTTCTCCACAGCATAAATGCACTGAATCCAGAAGAATTCCGCCAACTTGAGCTCATCTGTGACATCACTATCGCTTGGGCAAATTCTTGGATAGCTCACCATACAATGTTATTGCATTGGAACCGCTACGCCGAGCCTACAACCACAACCCTGCCCCCGATTCTTACAAAATCGGAGCTTGTTGTTTTAGAACTAATAATCAAAGGGTTAACTGGTTCAGAAGTAGCGAAAATACGCAATGTATCCAAAGAAACAGTCAGAACCCAAATCAAAAGCATTCTTCACAAAACTCAATGTAAAAATCAAAATCAGCTGATATCACGCTTTGGACAAGGCCAGTGGTTGATGAATAAATCAGCGCGCTTAGTTTACACATAATTCCGTCGAAAAACGCAACAAGGTAGGGTACTTATGTCACACCACCTTCCATCTCCATATATATGTTTAATTACTAGAGATGTAGTTTTATCTAGGGTTATACAAGACATTTTGAAATTTGCATTCCCATTGAGTCAGTTTCAAGTTCTTGAATCGTTTTCTGAACTTAATGTTAGTTATAGAGGCATCGTCATTTACGATAGGCAAACCATCCCCATGCCAAACAAATGTGGTTTATCTATCGTAAATAGGAAGGACAAATGGATTGCGATCAACATTACTAGTTCAAGTTGTTATGACTATTTACAGCTTGGATTCTTTGGTCAAATTGAAACCAATCACTTTGAATTTCTGCCTAAAGCCATTAAGTCTATTCAAGATGGTGAATTATGGTTCCCACGTCATGTGATGGAAAGTTTCATTATTGATCTATGCATTAATGACACACAAAAAACACCGATCTCTATAACAGAAAAAGTTACGATTAAATTTTCTTTGACGAAAAAGGAAAGGCGCGTTTTCGAGTTAATGTTACAAGGATTTTCGAATATTCAAATAGCAAAGGACACAAATGTAAGCATAAATACCGTAAAAACTCATGCTTACAATGTAATGTCTAAGTTAGATGTTCACTCTAGATACGAGTTATTTGCAAAAGCACATAAATTAACCGTTTAAAATTAGCACTCTTTTCATACTTATTTATCAGATATATCACCCACCTTTGCGAGGCATATATCTTAACGACAAATTATTATCTAGTTGTTGTCGGTAATAACACAGGTAATGAGGGAGTAATTATGAAAAAGTTAATGATAGCAGTAGCGGTAGCAGGAGTGATGTTTAGTGTAAATGGTTTTGCAGCATCAAATAGCGCATCTCCAGTAAGCTTCCAGGAGGTTGGGTTTCAATACAGTAATGATGCTCTGTTTGCTAACGCAAGTAACAGCGATGGTGCACATATTCGTATGGAAGGCACTATCCCACAACGTTGTGTACTCAACTTACAGGCAGAAGGGCAAGCAAACTCAGTAAATGGCGATATCCGTTTAACAGGTATGCTCGATGACAGTAAAAACACAATTCTAGGTCTAACTAGTAAACCTGTAGCTAAACTTCGCGCGTGGTGTAACTACGGAAAATCAATGGATGTCGATATGACCGCAACACCATTCAAAATGACTCGTTTTGGCATGGCCATTGGTAAAGAACGCATCGATTACACATTACAAGCAAATCAAACCGATGTTTTCGATACGAGCAACGCAAGTGATGGCCTGTTTGGTCATGCAACAGGCAACTTCAAAGTCAAATGGAGCGGTAAACATCAAGAAAACAAAATTGCTGAAATTCCTCTTTCTATCACAACAGAAGGTGCAGCTTTAGCAAGAGCAGGTAACTATCGCTCAACTGTGTATGTGAAACTCCAAGCAAAAACTTGTCACGCATTTTGCGGATTTTAGTTCATAAATTCGAGCCCACTAAAGTGGGCTCTTGTCACCAAGGAAGGGCTTTATGAAAACAACTATTTTAATTTTTAGCCTATTACTGCATCACGTCGCTGCCTTTTGCTATGAAATAACGCCCATGTACCAAGAGATGCAAGAGTTTGGCAGAAAAGCACTGACAAGCTACACCATCAATAATACTCAAGACCGTTCACTTCCAGTCGAAGTGGTCGTATACGATGTAACCTATGACGAAACAGGAGAAGTTCTCACATTAAATGAAGACAGCTTTCTAATTCTTCCCCCTCAAATTATGGTTAACCCCTTAAGTTCACAAAAAATTCGAGTTCGCTATATCCCAAGTGATGCTCTCACCACAACAAAATTGTATCGAATTGAATTCAACGAATTAGAAGTGAAAGGCCAAGAAGATAAAGAAAGTAAAATCAAAACACTACTGAGTTTTTCAACCCTCGCCTTTGTCTCACCAAACGCCTTAGAACCAACAATGAAAACCTCGCTCAAAGACAACAATATCATCGTTGTTGAAAACACAAGTAAAGTGCTCGTCAACCTACTTCAATCAGTGTTCGAACTGCAGACCAGTGATGGAAAAAAAGACCTTCCTTGGAATGAGATTGAAACAAAAACAAGTGGTTACTTGATGCCAGGTGCGATCGCACATTACCCAATCCCAACGATTCTCGGCAATGTGAGTGGTATATCTGTAAAGCAAGAAAAATAACATTGAATTAAAAGCTTATACATTTTTAGTACTAGGAGGGGAACATGATCCGATCTTACGCAGCCCTCCTGTGTATCTCTTTATGTTTATTTGTAGAGCCTAGCGCTTATGCTGCTGATTGGTTGTTCCCATTCCCAATTAACTATCTCGGCTCAACGGTGGGCGATATCGATGCATTTTCTGATGGTAAAACCGTATCTAAAGTGAACACCGTTCAACTGAATGCACTTATTGGTCCTGTCCTGTCATCAGAAGTGTCAGGCAAGCTATCTTCATACAAAGAAAACTTTATTCCAATTGATGTCCTTGAAGAGTGGGGAGTTTTACTCTCTTTCTCCCCATCTGATATGGAGATTACATTGTCTTTTGTTCAAGATGCTAAAAAAGAGCAGACCCTGACATTCAACACACCTTACTCTCCCCCGATCTATTCAAAGTCATCATTTTTCACCAATATTAATAACTTGAACTTTGGCGTCTCTGATACACGAGGAGTCGAAACTCAAAGTGACGAGCAACAATGGAATATTGAGTGGCTATCTACAGGTAACTTCGCTGGTGCTCGGGGAGTGAATTATAAACTTTCAGGGTATTTTGATGGCGGAACCGATGACGAACAAACCTTCTATCGTGGTGATGTATCTGCCTTTGTCGACCGAGCGGATGTCCCTTATCGATTAACTTTTGGCGACCAAGTCAACAGCACGTCTGGGCATCTACCAAGTGAGCAATTTGGTGGGATCGGTTTTGAACGCAATTACTCAGCATTGCAGCCGAATCGCAGTATTCAAGTTGGCGGTACACAAGCGCTCATCCTAGAAGAATCAGCCGACATTGACCTCTACATCAACGGTTCTTACATCACTGAATTTCGTTTACCTCCAGGCCGTTACCAATTAGACGACCTACCGCTTTCTTCGGGAAGCAACGATGTTCGCTTGGAAATTGAATATCAATCAGGTCGAACTGATTCCATTCTCTATAGCGTGTTCTACAACTCTAAACTACTCAAAGAGGGAATCTCTGATTTTGGTTTGTACCTTGGTGCCCCTTCTGAAATTGAAGACAACCGCTATGAATACGATACTGGGAGTCTTATTTCCACCGCCTATTATGACTATGGTTTAACCGACTATTTGACGCTGGGGTTGAATGGGTTTTATCACAAAGATGGTTTCATATTAGGTGGTATATCTACCCTTGGTACACCACTGGGTAATATAGGCTTCCGACTCTCGGGCAGCCAATCCAGCGAGTATGACGAAACGGGGTACATCGCTAGTTTGGATTACGCAGCCTCCCTTTGGGACCAGAATAACTACAGTGCACCCAACTTGCGTATTGCCCTTGAATCTTATGACTCTTTCTCCTATCAACCTTGGACTGAAGAGGGGTCTACTGGCCATTCGGCAGCTGTCAGTTATACCTTTGGCATTACCGACGATATTTACTTATCCCTTTCATACAACCTAGATAAAGAAAGTGGCTACGATACTGAATGGAGTGCAGAAGCTTCAACATCTTGGTCTTATTCAAATGTTGTTATTGGCTTAGGTGTCACTCACGAAGAAGATCCGAACGAGGGAACTTCAAATACTGAAGGTGTGGTTTCGGTCGACTGGACTTGGAGTTCAGATGATGGTCAATACTTTGCGGATCTCGGGTATGCAAGTGACACCGAAGTATTACGTTCCAACTTCAGTAAGCCAAGTAAGAACCAAGTAGGAAAATATGGCTATGCATTATCTGCTGACGTGGAATCTGACCAAGGCCAATATCAGGTACGTGGCGACTATGTGAGTAACCGAATTCGCTACGACGGTGATGTTACCTACTATAACTCAACCGAATCTGAAGACACGGTCGTCACCTCTTTTAGACCAAGCACCGCATTCACCATTAGCGATGGCACTTTATCTTGGTCTCGCCCCATATACGGTGCGGCAGCGGTAGTGCAAGTTCATAACACCTTAGAGTCTGAAGTTCTTATCAACAGTGATGACGATGACAACGCAGAAGCCATCTCTTCAAATGGACTCAATAATGCCGTGAGCCTTTCTACCGCACATACATCCCAAAGCTTCACGTTGGATGCACCGGATGCACCGATTGGGTACGACATTGGTAATTACTTCTACAACGTTACTCCAGGCGCATACACCAGTCACATTTTCACTGTTGGCTCAGACGCATCCAAAACCGTGATCGGAAGATTGAGCTTAAGCGATGGAAAACCGTTGTCACTAACTCAGGGTTACTTTATCAGCGATACAGGCGATTCGATCCCATTTTTCACCAATAAAGGTGGTCGGTTCGTTGTGGAAGGGATCCGCAGTGGACGCTACAAAATTCAACCCATGAACTCAGAGATTAAAGGACACATGAACATCCCGGAATCAGAGGACAATTTAATTCGTCTTCCAGAGATTCAACTCATACAAGGAGCGAGTCATGAATAGAAAACTCTTGATGAGGACAGTGCAATGGCTACTGACGTCATATCTACTTGCGTCAGCTATTGCATACCCCTCAATGGCCTTTGCCACGAATTGTGCAGGCGTCTGGGATATAACCCAATCGAGCAACACCCCGCTCGAATTTGATAAATCCGGCTATGCCAGCATCCGATTTGAGTTGAAAAAACTTCGTTCTAAAACTGAACAATGTGCACTGAAATCTGTACGTTTAAAGGTGTTAGACCGCCCAAAATCTTCACATATTCACTTCATTAATCAGAATCAAACTATGCTGTCCTATGACCCCAAAGAGCGTGAATATTTACTTAGCTCTCAGCAGAATCGTCCGGTTCGCTTCTCATTAGTCGATCCCAAAGCAAAAATTAATTATGCGGCCAAGTATGCGGTGCCATTTCTCGTCAAATTGCAGTTCAAAAACGACCAGACCGTGACACTCTCAGCAAACGCAAACTACAAAGTTAAGTCATTTGTCTCTTTGGATTGGTCTGGCAAAGGTAACAATTTTCATAAAACAACATCAGGGTATCGCTGGGCTTTGGGTGTTCTATCAAACAACAAGCGCTATCAAACCGACTTTGTAATCAGTTCAAATTCACGCACCGAGCTATGGGTAAAACCCAAATATCGACAGTTGGTTAATTCTCAGAATCCAAAATGGACGATTGAGTACAAGCTTATCGTTGACGGGACTGAAATATCACCAACGCATCAAATGCTTCCGATAAAGCGTTATTCAAGGGGAAAACACAATATCCCTTTTGACTTAAAAATCACTGGAAATACAAACCTATCGCGAGCAGGACACTACAAAGAAGAGCTACAGATACAAGTAAAAGCCATAGACCCCATTTACTGAATGAGCAGGGGATACTCACGGGCTTTGAGTTTTCGAGACAAGGGTGAACCATATGAATATATTGAAATTCATCATCAAACAACGCCACTGGATGATAGCCTGTGCTGCACTGAGTATCTTATGTTTGCACATTGGTGATATTAGAAAGCTGATTGGGTTTGTTGAAAAAGACCAACAACATAGAACTCAGCTCATCCAGTTTCTTGTCCAAGATAATATATCCCGAACGTTAGAAATATTAGGGGCTACGTTATCGCCTTCACTTGGCCACGTCGATATTAATAGCTTAGAAGGGGTACTTCATTCATCTTCATCTCCTTTCAGTGGTAGCGATGTTCAAATCGTCGCACGTCGCTTTGGTTTAAACCCTGAGTCGTCTACATTTACCAACGCAATCAAACATAAACATACACTTTGGGGGTTAGATTATGACCAAGCACACTCTCAAGTACATCTAATCGCAGGTAGCATAAAACCACCCAATTATTTTGAAACCCATTTTGACTTAATGCCCTACTTCCCGAAAATTAATTCAGGGTGGAACACCATCATAATGATTGAGAATGAGAAAAAAGAAGTCTTCATGCCTTCTGGTGAGCCAGCGAAAATCACGTTCACCAACAACCTCATTAGATCCGATCAAGTAGATGCTGATTCAACCCTCCACTTTACCGAGACACACCTCGGGAACTTACCGTTCTTTAGGCTCAGCTCAGACGACAATCGATATTTTCATTTGATCACAGTGCCTCTCCCCCAACTAAACGCGAACTTATTGGTGTTCGACAACATGACCTCCTCCGTTGTTGAGATCATTGTCTCATTGCAAAATCTCATTGAGATCATTCTGTTGTTGGGGTTGTTCTACGTATTAATGCAGGCGTTTTCTCGCTATCAAGACAGAACAGCGCAAGCACTACAATCAGATACGCTTACAGGGCTTAAAAACCGGCTTTACCTTGAAACTGCAAGTTCGCGTATCGAACAAACCCAACAACATGAACAAGCTCGCTGTGTCGGCGTTATCGCCATAGACCTCGACCATTTTAAGATGATCAATGATAAATATGGCCATCACATAGGCGACTGTGTTTTGGTTCGAGTGAGTGAAATATTGTTAGAGAGTGTTAGAAGACACGATGAGTGCTATCGGATCGGAGGTGATGAATTTATTGTGATCATTAAAACAGAGAAGCAATCTGATATCGTAAAACTCGCCAACCGTATTCGCGCTAAAATATCAAGCGATCAGCAGTTGCACAATCAAGTCAACGGAGGCATTTCAGCTTCATTAGGGCTTGTGGACTTATCAACAGGTCAATCAATTGAAGAGGCCATCATTTCTGCTGATGAACTTTTATATCAAGCCAAGCACCGAGGCAGAAACCTAGTACAGAGCTCAATTTAAGGCGATGAACAAGGATATAGCATCGAATGAAATCATTCGGGATAAATGAACATTAAAGAAAGCCTATAAAGTCTCATTCCACCTCTATTAATGGTGATTTTTAGCACAACAGTCGGTATAAGTTGAACAATCAATATGCCGACAACACGATGACCAATGAAATATTCAGACTTTAGCCTTATTCCAACTTTCGTTGCGATTATGGAAGAGCGCAGTTTTAGCCGCGCTGCAAAAAGGCTTGGTGTCAGTCAATCTGCAATAAGCCAAAGTGCAATTCGACTTAAGGCTCTATTTGATGACCCCTTATTTCTCCGTGAAAGCCATGGAATAACACCTACTCAAATGGCAATCAGTATCTATCCGACGCTAGCCTCTGCGGTCGAAGACATCAAACTCACTACACCTTATTATCGTACCTTTGACCCAAAACATTGTGAGCGAGAGTTTGTCGTCTCTGCGTTAAGTGTATTCGGTTTAAGCATCCTACCTGTCGCATCAAAGCTTATTGGTCAAGCAGCTCCCTTGGCAAGCATCAAAGCAGAAGCACATGTAAGCCAATCAGAGACAATAAGTATGTTGGGAAAAAGGTTCGATATCACCTTAGACGTTGATTATGGTCAATACCCACAACTATGTTCAGAAGTGATCGTCAAAAACCAGCTCAATGTTATTTGCCGCAAAGAACACCCTCGATTAACTGGTTCGACTATTACAGCAACAGAGTTTTTAAATGAAAGACATGTCACACATACGGTACCCGGTCAGGTGCAAAGCTATTTACTGAATAAAGGGCTAACTGCAGAAAGGTTATTAAGAAAACGAGACATTGCATGGCACTCGAACAGCATCACGGAAATGTTGCCGATTATTGAACAAAACGACTATATCGGCATATTTCCAAGCACACTTTTAGATCAGTACTTTCGTCATTTCAACCTGAAAACATTGCAATGCGATTTCTTACCTGATTGGTTGAGTATTTCAATGTTCTGGCATGCATCAAGAAACAATGACCCAAGCCATCAATGGCTTAGGAGTATTTTTTCTGAAACATCTAAACAGCTGTCATTGAAATACTCTTAACACCTGAGTCAAAACAATTAAATCATTTCTCAAGTATCGACGAGTTTACTCGTTATCGATCGATTTCAGCACTTTACATGGATTACCGACGGCAACCACATTGGCTGGGATGTCTTTGGTCACCACACTGCCTGCGCCAATCACGCTGTTTTCGCCAATGGTGACACCGGGGCAGATGATTACACCACCGCCAAGCCAAACATTGTCGCCAACATTAATCGGTGTGCCAAACTCAACGCCTTCTTCTACACGGCCTTTCACATCGAGTGGGTGACCTGCAGTCAGGATTTGAACATTCGGGCCAAGCAGCACATTGTCGCCAATGGTCACTTCAGCCACATCCAAAATCACACAGTTAAAGTTAGCGTAGAAGTTCTTGCCCAGCTTGATGTTCGAGCCGTAATCACAACGAAATGGAGGTTCTAAATGTGCATTTTCACAGCCCGGAATGAGCTCTTGCGTTGCTGCTTCCCATTCCGATGTGTCAGGAATACTGTTATTGAGTTTTTGAAGCACCTTGCGACATTCGATACGAGCGGCATAAAGCTCTTTATCCCAAGCCTGATAAGGCTCACCTGCTAGCATTTTTTGTTTTTCTGTTTTCACGTTACTTACCTGTTCTCACATCAATTAGTTATTTTCATATTACTGATCTAGTTTCACATTACTTAACTAATGCTGGTCAATTCATCGACCAAAAACGCAATATCGCACATCTAAATAACGGTGAATAAGGAGTGTTTGAGCTTAGTTTAAGAGATGCGCAGCTCGTCACTTTTTGTAGGTGAAATATGAAATTCGATCAGTGCTAATTTAGCTTCGCTATCGAATCACGTAACACCAAACTGCCAGTGGTTTTGATGGTGGTCGCTTGCTCTGTTTCACCGACAATTTGGAGGATCGCCTTTTGCGTCATTTGCTCTAATGGCACACTAACAGACGTTAAGCTTGGCGTTAAAAACGCCCCCACTTTGCTGTTATCAAAACCAACGATAGAAACATCTTGAGGTAATGAATACCCAAGTTCGGTTAACGCCTTAATCGCACCTATCGCCATGTCATCGTTTTCCGACAAGATAGCAGTGAATGTTACTTTGCTTTTTACCAGAGCCTGAGCCGCGTGATAACCGCTCTCCATCGTCCAATCACCTTGAACAACTTTGGCCTCATCCAATGCAATACCATGTTTAGTTAGCACATCTTGATAGGCTTGGTAACGCAGCTCATCGGTCGAAGAACCGGCTTTTCCTCGAATCACTGCAATGTCTGTATGGCCTTGCTCGATGATGTGTTCAACCATCAAACAAGCGCTCTGATAATGGTCGGTGGTAATGGCATGATTAGGCTTCGACGGCATTTCTCGGTTGAGCAATAAAATCGGTGTGTCAGTGCTTTCGATGATCTTTGCAATCTCGCTTTCGGTTAAGCATTGCGGATAGATGATGATGCCCGCGCACTTCATATCCAGCAGGAAGTTGATCGCCTTTCTTTCGTCTTCAGCGCTGTGTTTGCCATCGGTGATCACCAGCTGGTGATTCGACTTTTCGCTATAAGAAGCCGCGTGATACATCAAGGAAGAAAAGTAAGGGCCATTGAACAACTCATTGGTGATTACAAAGCCGATGAAATTGGTCTTCTTGGTCGCCAATTGCTGGGCCAACAAGTTCGGGCGATAACCTGTTTCTTGAATCGCATCAAATACCTTTTTCACCACATCTGGGCGCACGATGTTCTTGCCATTTAAGACACGAGAAACGGTCGATTTAGATACGCCTGCGCGGTTTGCGACATCAAGCATGGTTACCATTCGCTTCTTTTCCTTTATAAAAAATTAGCCGACATAGGCCGACTAATTCATTGCAAAATGACAGCTCACAGTTCACTAACTGCGCTGGGGAATGCATTCTAAATAGTGGCACCGTTAGATGCAATCACGCCTTTATACCACTCGAACGACTTCTTGCGTTTGCGTTCTAGTGAGCCAGATTGATCGTTGTGTTTATCTACGTAAATGAATCCGTAGCGTTTTTTCATCTCGCCTGTGGTGAACGACACTAAATCGATACAGCCCCAAGGTGTATACCCCATCAAATCAACACCATCAATCGCAACGGCTTTTTTCATCTCTTTGATGTGGTCGCCAAGGTAAGCGATGCGGTAGTCGTCATTAATGCTGCCATCTTCTTCAATGGTATCAACAGCGCCAAAACCGTTCTCAACGATGAACAATGGCACTTCATAACGTTCATACAGAGACGCTAAACAGAAACGTAAACCCGTTGGGTCAATTGGCCAGCCCCAATCGCTAGACTGGATAAACGGGTTATCGACCGAGTTTTCATGACCGCCGTCCATCGCTTCTTCAGTCGATTGGTGAGAAGAAGAATCCAAGGTATTCGACATGTAGTAACTAAAGCCTAAGTAATCGGCCTTGCCTTCTTTTAGGATCTGCTCATCTTCAGGCTGCATCTCAATGTTGAAGCCTTTGATTGTCCAGTCACGCTTAGCGTAATTTGGGTAATGACCACGCACCATTACGTCCGAGAAGAAATAACGGTAACGCATCGCTTGCTGCGCCACCATGATGTCTTCTGGCTTTGAAGAACGAGGGTAGAAAGGCACCATCGCACACATTGCGCCGATTTGAAGGTCTGGATTAATCTCGTGACCTTTCTTAACCACCAAAGCACTGGCAACAAACTGGTGGTGAACCGCTTGATACATCGCCTCTTGCGGCTTTTCGCATTGTGGAAACTTCACGCCAGAGCACAGCCAACCGAAGATGTCTGCCGAAGTGTTCATCTGGTTGTTGATCTCGTTAAACGTCATCCAGTATTTTACTTTGTGCTGGTATCGCTCCATCACCGTAGTTGAATACTTAACGAAGAAGTCGATCACTTTGCGGTTCATCCAGCCGCCGTATTCTTTGGCTAGGTGGTAAGGCATTTCAAAGTGGCTCAGTGTGACCACAGGCTGAATGTCGTATTTCAACAGCTCATCAAACAGATCATCGTAAAATGCTAAACCCGCTTCACACGGCTCAGCTTCATCGCCATTTGGGAAAATACGCGTCCAAGCGATACTGGTACGGAAACACTTAAAACCCATCTCAGCGAGTAACTTAATGTCTTCTTTGTAGCGATGGTAGAAATCCACTGCGACTTGGTTTGGATAGTTTTCGCCATCAATCACGCCATCGGTGATTCGACGTTGTACACCATGAGCGCCCGCTGTTAATACATCAACAACACTGACACCTTTACCATTCACATCCCAGCCGCCTTCTAACTGATGTGCTGCAACCGCACCACCCCATAAAAAATCGTTCGGAAATTCGTTGTTCATACCATTACTCGCTACAAGTTATTCGTGAAAAAGACCAGGATTAGAGCTGCGCTCACAACTCTGAAACCGATTTCAATTAAAAGCAAAGATACAGATTGAAACCGGTTTCAGCAATAAGTAAAAGATCTTTTTTGATCGAACTACAGACTAATCAAAAGCCTGCATTACGATCAATGCTGCTCAAAATACTGATCATGCTGCGATTTGCCAGATTGGTCTTGGCTTCCAGGATAGAACTGGACGAGTGTCTGATCGGCTAGTGTGAGGTGAATCCAACCCTCTTTGACTTTCAGCCAATTGGTGCCGTTTGCCTCATAGACGGCAGGAAACTTGCCCCAACCTGACTCTGATACCTGCAGCTCTTGAAAGTGGTTAATCGGGGTTAGCTTATTACTGTCGAAGTTTGCGTCGGCATAGACTGATAATGGCTCGATGGCATCGTTTGGCTTGAACGTATAACAGCTCACAGAGGCTGAAGTACGATCAAACCATTGGTAAGGCTGTGCGCCGGTTAAATCATAAACGGTACAGTCATTAAACTTAATGGCCCACTCTTGGTGAGCTTTAAAACCGAGGTAACCTATAGGTTGTGATGGTTCAGGTTTCGAGTCCGTCTCCTGCTCATACACCGGTTCTGAGGTAGTACATCCCATAAGCCCAAGACTAAAAAGGAAAGTCACAGCAAGCTTCATCATTGTCATACCTCAGTTCCGTTAGTAGATGAGTAACTCAATTAAGTCTCTACATTAAACGGTAAGTTCCAAGCGATTACCATCAGGATCGAGCACACAGCTCTCATAATAGCCATCGCCTGTTCTTCTTGGGCCATCTAAGCGCTCATAGCCATCTTCAACCAAGCGTTGAGTGAGTGCATCGACCGCTTTTTCCGACCCGAGTGAAATCGCCATATGAACAAAGCCTGTAAACTGATCATAGATGTCATCTTTTGATTCAGGCACCGAGTCCATTTCCATGATCTCTAGGCGGCTTCCAGTCTCAAATGAGAGGAAGTATGAAGAAAAACCTTTGGTTGGGTTGTGATATTTTGAGTTCGATGTCGCGCCGAAATAGTCTTCGTAAAATCGCTTCAGTACTTCGAGTTGTTTGGTCCAAATTGCGATGTGTTCAATCTTCATTTTGTTCACCTAAGTTTGATGTCTAACGTTAGATTACTCATCAAATCAGGATCAATAAACAGAACGAAATTCATCGAAGATGTTCCTGTTTAACGACTCAAACTTATGTCCATAACTGCACAGTATTGGTATCTATGTTTGTGTAATAGTTATCTTTCCTCCATAGTCGGGTTTTACACATTCTGAGATATAAGCCGTGAACTTTCTAAAATTAATAACTCTCGCTGCAATATGGGGTGGTTCGTTTCTGTTCATGAGAATTGCCGCTAATCCATTGGGCCCTGCGGTGTTGATTGAAGCGCGAGTGCTGTTTGCTGCCATCACTCTATTATTGGTCGCTATCTACTTAAGAAAGAAGTTGTCGTTCAATTCACATGCTAAACACTTCTTTATTCTTGGGTTGTTTAATACCGCAGTTCCCTTTTTACTGTTCGCTTATGCCGCGCAGACACTGAACGCCTCGACACTCGCCATCTTGAACTCTACCGCGCCAATATGGGCAGCAATCATTGGTGCGGTATGGACTAAAACAGCACTCGAGGCGCGAGTTCTATTAGGACTTGGGATTGGGGTAGCGGGAGTAGGAGTACTCGTTGGTTGGGATGCAATAAACATTGGCCATGAGGCTGTACTTCCTATTTTAGCTGCGGTGATGGCTGCCTTTAGCTACGGAATAGCATCAAACTATACCAAACAAGCACCTAAAGTTGAGGCATTCAATAATGCACATGGCAGCATGTGGGCGGCGGTCTTAATCGTATTGCCGTTTGTCTTTTTTATGCCGATAAGAGAGGCTCCGGATCTAACCATCACCACATCGGTGATCTTATTAGGCGCCGTGTGTACTGGCCTTGCTTACTTGCTTTACTTCAATCTCGTTTCTGAATTGGGTGCGCCTTCGGCTCTGTCTGTTACCTTTTTGATTCCAGTGTTTGGCATCTTATGGGGCAACCTTTTCTTAGACGAAGCGATTGGCCTTAATACTATTTTCGGATCGGTTCTGGTTATTACCGGTACCATGTTAGTAACCGGTATGACGCCTTCTAAGATGATAGAGAGCGCCAAACAAAAACGAGCAGCAAGAGCGGCTCGTTAATCAGCCATGTATTGTTGAATCTTGTTTCTCAACCACTGATGAGCAGGATTCAAATCGGTTCTCTTATGCCAGATCATGTATTGCTGCATCGGTAAGATTTCAAACGGCTGATCAAGGACTTGAAGCTGGAAAGGTTCAGAAAATTGATTGGCAAAATCACGCGACGTACTGCCAACACAATCTGAGCCCGATACCAGCACACACATGGTCATCAGTGAGTCACACTCTGCACTCACTTTTCTCTGTTTCAGTGGTGACTTGGTAAAATAATCTGCCGTATATAAACGGGTTCGACGCATTCTAAAAGTAACATGCTTTTCGTTGTAATATTGCTCTTCAGTCACTGAACCATTGATTCTAGGATGCCCCTTTCGAGCTATCAATACGAGTGCATCCTCAATCACAGGCTGCTTCATGTAGCCGTTAACTTGCGGGTAATGGATATCAATCGCTAAATCAGCTTGTTGCATGCTCAAGCCTTGCAATAATTCTTCTTCGTTGTTCGGGACCATATTGAATTCAATCGAGATATTGCCCAACGTCTCATCTTGCTCGACAAGGGGTTGAAGCTTGGTTAAACCGATCTCATTCACCAGGATACGAAACACATGATGCTGCTGATTATCAAATGTCTTTAAAGTGCTTACTGCGCTGCTTATCCCTTCTAGAGCAGGCTCTACTCGGTCTGCCAATTGCACCGCAGCGTTAGTCGGAATAATCCCACGCCCTTCACGAATAAACAGGTCGGTATCAAGCTGAGATTGCAATCGCTTCAATGCCCCGCTAACCCCAGGCTGAGTCATACCAAGCGATTCTGATGCAAGCGTGATCGACTTTAATCGATACACTTCTAAGAACACGCTCAATAGATTTAAATCCAACTTTTCCACGTCGCTCACCGTTACTCTCCCTGTCAATGTGGTCTTAATCAATCATAGGTCAGGATTCGTGTTCGTTCCCCAACCATTGTATGACTCAATACATAGCCAATCGTGATGTATTAAATAAAGCTTACTTTATTTTTTGCTATATGTCTTATTCCTATAATCGCCTCAACGAAACAAAATTCTGAAATGAAGAGGCTCTTATGACGACTTCACGCACGTTCAAAAATGCATCACTATTCCTAGCTATCTCGCTCGCATTCCCTGCAGTTGCAGCTAACCATGACCACGCACACTTCAGCGAAATTGGCGACCAAGGTGGCAAAAGCGCAACCGAGATGACGACCAAGGCAAACCAAGAGTTCGCAAAAACACTTAACTTTGCCGACACTCGCGCTTTCGACAATAACAACAAGGGTCTTATTGCTAGCTTCGACCAAGAGACGGGCGACATCATTCGCAATAGCTTTAACTTTATCGACCCAAGTGTGACGAATGCAGACCAAGCACCAGATTCAGTAAACCCTTCACTGTGGCGCCAAGCGGTATTGAACCAAGCAGCAGAAGGCTTATATGAAGTTGTTCCGGGTAAAGTTTACCAAGTTCGAGGTGCTGACTTAGCGTCTATCTCTTTCATTCGTAGTGACAACGGTTGGATCGCTTACGACGTACTTCTTACCAAAGAAGCGGCTGCTAAATCACTAAAATTCTTCAAGAACAATGTGCCTGATGGCGGCGAACTGCCCGTCGTTGCAATGATTTACTCTCACTCGCACGCTGATCACTTTGGTGGCGCAAGAGCAATCAAAGACGCATACCCAGATGTAAAAGTGTACGGTTCGAAAAACATTACTAAAGAAATCGTCGACGAAAACGTATTGGCGGGTAACGCAATGTCTCGTCGTACCGCTTATCAATATGGCGCAACCCTGAACCGTCACGAACACGGTATTGTTGATGCGGCACTGTCGAAAGGCCTATCAACCGGTAGCATTACTTACGTACTGCCAGACTACGAGCTGAACCATAACGAAGAGATTGAAACTCTGGTTATCGACGGCCTAGAAATGCAATTCATGGATGCTTCAGGTACCGAAGCGGCCTCTGAAATGGTGACGTATATTCCGAGCATGAAAGCACTTTGGACTGGCGAACTGACCTACCAAGGCATGCATAACCTGTACACGCTGCGTGGCGCTAAAGTACGTGACGGCTTGAAATGGTCGAAGAAGATCAACGAGATGTTAGTCACTTGGGGCGAAGATACAGAGGTGCTGTTTGCGTCTCACTCATCGCCAATTTGGGGCGAACAAGAGATCTCTGATTACCTAAAAATGCAGCGTGACGCTTACGGTTTTACTCATAACCAAACGCTTCGCTTAGCCAACAATGGTGTGGTTCTGCAAGACATCGGTGACGAGATTTACAAGGTAATGCCAGACAGCATTCAACAGTCTTGGCACACCAACGGTTACCACGGCACTTACTCTCACAACGCTCGCGCTGTGTACAACATGTACCTTGGTTACTTCGACATGAACCCAGCCAACCTAAACCCATTACCAATCAAGCCAGAATCGGTGAAGTTTGTTGAGTACATGGGCGGCAGCGATGCTGTGATTGAGAAAGCACAACAAGACTTCCAAGAAGGTGAATACCGCTTCGTTGCAACAGCACTGAATAAGGTGATTCAAGCTGAGCCAGAGAACAAAGTTGCACGTGGCTTATTGGCAGATACTTATGAGCAATTGGGTTATCAATCAGAAGGTGCAGGTTGGAGAAACATCTACCTAACCGGCGCACAAGAGCTTCGCATTGGCACACAACCGGGCGCACCAAAGACTGCATCTCCGGATGTGTTGGCGAATATGACCATTGAAAACCTACTCGATTACTTAGCCGTAAAAGTGGATTCGCTAAAAGCGCAAGAAACACCATTTACGTTAAATATTCAGCTACCAGATGTGCAAGAGTTCTACTACGTTGAAATGTCTAACGGTAACCTGAACAACATTCAAGTGAACGAGCTACAAGACGCCGATACGACACTGATCATCAATAAGTCTGACGTGTCTGACATCGTGCTTAAGAAAACAAACCTTGGAAAACTGTTAGAAGACGGACAAGCAGGCGTGAAAGGTGATAAGACATCACTTAACAAACTGCTGTCTTCACTGACAGAAGCTGACACCTCTTTTGAGATTGTACCGCGTCCAAATAAAGGCGAAGAAGTTGATGCAGAGCTATACCAAGATTCAGCGGTACACGCTCATTAAACGCCAGATACACTAAATAAAAACAACAGCAGTTAGCTAGAAAAACGTTCTATAAAGATGTCTCGTCCTAACATACGTTGACAGTATCCTGAAAAGCCAGCAGCGTTAGCTGTTGGCTTTTTCATGTGCCTCACTTCACGTTCTTACTAGGGTTTGCACCCGGTCCATTTTCGTGTGCTTTAGCAAAGTAAAAACAGTCGAATAAAGTAAGCAAAGCTAACCAAACCCCCACGACTTGTTATTTAAAGTACTATAGTCGCTTGCCGCTACCGTCTTCCCACATCACTTCGCACTCATCCTTGATGGCGGCCTTTAATAATTCAACCAGTGGGAACGCTCGGCTACCGATATTAACAGGTGCTTCAACCACCTCTTCTTCATTGTCGTTATCAGTATTTTCTTGCTCTACGGGCTTGCTCTGCTCTGCTGCAATCGCAGCACGTAGATTATCCAGAGCTTGAGGAACCTCTGAAGCATCCATAGCGCCTGGGATGGAGCCGCTATGCCCAAGCATCTTGATGAACTGAAGGCCAACTTCACCAAACATCGTGACGCTAGCATGAGCTTTACAACTAAAGGTAATTAACATAATGAGCCTTTCTTAATTTTGGTCGTTTACAAACTATGTGGAGTAACTCACTGGAAAGCAAGTAGATAATATTCAAATCGCTCCAAGTACCTCGCTCGTCATCAGAAAACTCTGCACCTTCAGTGACACGCATCAACAATTATTATGAGTCACATCGATTTAATATGAAACCTTGATAGTAGTCACACTAAAAAGACGACTAACACTCCGCAATGACTATTATTTAATCTACTATTAACACCATTATCAAAAACTTTGGCACAAATCACATGAAAAGGCTCGTCGGCAGGCACCTAGAAGAAATGGCGGACATACGATCCACCCGCAAGCAAAAAATTGTCCACTCCTTTTCACTGACTGCCGCTGCGTTATTTATTTTCTATACTTGGGCCTACTTCCAAGGCCAGCATTACACGCTGTCAATGTTCGAATTGTGCTTCGCCATCATTGCCATCTCTAACGCTTTATATGTAAGAAAAGTCATCAATCCTGAGTATTCCGAATTGATTCTGAGTGGTGTTCTTCTAGTCCAAGGCGTTATCCTATTCTTGTACAGTCACGCCATCCCCGACCGCATACTTTGGCTCTACCCAATTCTGGCCGCGGTCATTTTCATTAATGATTTCAGAATTGGCATTATCTTCAGCACCTCATTTTGTCTGTTCATCAGCACCTTGATTACAGCAATGCCTAACAACTTTTCTTTGCCATTTAACAGCACACACAGATTTGTCCTTAGCTTATTTACCATGAGCTTGGTGTGCCACACATCCGCCTATTACTACACAAAAGCCGTCAGTTATATTCAACGCCTGTATAAAGAAGGCATTGAAGATCTCGCTTACAGAGATCAGTTAACTGGCTTGGCAAACCGTTGGAGCTTTGAACGCTGGGCGACAGAAAAACTAGCTACAGTCGATAGTGAGCGGTCACTTACGGCATTGGTCTTTTTGGATATAGATGACTTTAAAGGCATTAACGACAGCTACGGGCACGATGTGGGAGACAGTGTCTTACAGCATTTTGCCAATCGCTTGAGCAACAACATTCGAACCAGAGACAGAAAAAGCCATGAATACGATTATTCCATCGCGCGCTTTGCTGGAGACGAGTTTGTTCTGATGCTCTACGATGTGCCAACTCGTAAAGATCTAGACGGCATTCTAGATAGGATTTGCGGGCTGTTCGAAAGCGGCTGCCAAACAAACGAGAGAATCAAGGAGTTGACGCTCAGTGTTGGGGTTTCTTTGTATCCGCAAGATGCACAAGAATTACATGAGCTGACGAGATGTGCTGATAAAGCGATGTATGTGGCCAAGCATTCAGGAAAAAACCGCTACGCTTATTATCACGACAACCCAGTATCGACCTTGATAGAAGAACTACCAACGAGCCTTGTTAGCTCAGCACCGGATTCATCTGAACTTGAAGATTGCTTTGAAGCGAAGATCGAAGGGAACAATGTTACGCTATTAAAAACGCGCCAACGCTAGCCATTCCTATAACTGAGTGGCGCTGCTAACCTGCAAAGTACATAAGCCAAAGGCTCACTAACCCGATCATAATAATCCATATGACTTGACGTGTTCGGTTTGGGTTATTCCCTTTAGGTCGCCTCACCACGGTTTTAAAAGCAGCTTGCTTAGCTGACTGAATAAACGGTGCCTCAATCTCACGCTTTTTCACGCGGCGTTTAACGGCACTGTTTGCAACCTCTGTAAAGCGCTGGCTTTGCTCCGTTGTAAAGTCGTTATCAAAACCCATCCGACCATGCCTTTCGCCATGTTTTTGCTGAACTGCCATAGCGGCCTCCTTGGCGATATACTCTCTATTGAGTATAGACATAATTTCATATTGTGACCTGTTCAAGATTTTCGAATAAGTCACTCAACGCTGTGCCATCTTCTTTTTAAATCAAATTACATAAACTACAGCTATTCAAGTTTATGAGGGTTTCAAAATGACGAATGTAAGAGCAGTAGATCATGTGATTACAGCACATGCCACCTCAGATGGTGATGGCGTCAAAATCCAACGACTCGCAGGTTTTAATAACGCACGTTTCTCTCCATTTTTAATGATTGATGAACTTAAGTCGGATGAAAGCAAAGACTATGTTGGCGGCTTTCCTCCACATCCTCACCGTGGGATAGAAACGCTCACTTACATGCTCCAGGGTCACTTCCAACACAAAGACCATATGGGGAATGTTGGAGAGCTACGCAGCGGTGGCGCTCAATGGATGGCCGCAGGCCGTGGTGTCATTCATAGCGAAATGCCAATGATGGAAGAAGGTGCGCTGCATGGTTTTCAGATTTGGATAAACCAACCTGCGACACACAAAATGCAGCCAGCGCAGTATCACGATTTCCAAAGTGAAAGCATCGCAGAGCGTCAAAGTGAACAAAGTGGTTTGTTAAGAGTGATTGCCGGAGGGTTTGAACTGTACAACCAAACTGACGATGATGCAGAGGCTTTACGAGCGCAGGGGCCATTACAGAAAACAGGTGTGCCATTAAGCGTTGCGGATTGGCGCTCTCATTCTGGGCAAAAAGTCACGTTAGGGACTAATGTTAATCACAATGCCATGACTTACGTGTACAAGGGTAGTATTAAGATCGGCGACAAAGTGATCAACCAAGGTCAACTTGCCCTGCTCACCAAAGCTGACTTGCTGTCTTTGGGTAGCTTGGAAGATTCAGGGGTACTGATTTTTTCTGGTGAACCGATTAATGAACCTGTAGTGCACTATGGTCCGTTTGTCATGAACTCGATGGAAGAGATTGAACAGACAATTCAAGACTACAACAACGGTGTGTTTGAGACTTACTGATGTCTTGGCTTAGCGCTTAAAAGATTGAAGATTGAAGATTGAAGATATTTTGCAACGAACAACGATTTGGTTATCCATTTGATGACTACAAAAACAAGTGACACTATCCACTGCCGGTTACTATCACTTATTTAACCACGCTCCTAGAGCGTGGTTTTTTTCTATTCAATCAGAGGCAAACGATGCCCTGGTTGAACAAATTTAGATCTAATTACAAGTACTCACACAGGTAAGCCGTCGCTTCTTTTACTTGTAGGTCGAATGAAGAGTCACCTGCAACATCAAAAGACTCACCAGATTGATATGTCGTCCAGTCATCATCGCCAACGCGCTTTACAATCAAAGCACCTTTAACAACGGTCATCTTTTCTGGAGCCGCAGTACCAAACGTGTACTCACCAGCTGCCATTACACCAACACTCACATCAGCACCAGACTGGTTAAACGCTAACGACTTAACGCCACCTTCAAAGTATGTGTTTTCTTTAATCATTGTACTTCCTTGTTATCTTCAAATTGCAATTATTGAGCTCACCGAGTAAGCCTATGCGTAAATTTAGGTGATAATTGTTTTAACCAATTCGAGACTTTCCTACAAGAAATAAATACGCATAGCTTAAGCATTTCTGGAATTCGCTTTCATTGATAACGTAAATAATGAGGAGCAAGGCTAAAAATCACTAACGCAACCACATTTATTAGAACATTCGATCCTGCTTCTAACTCTTAGAACAATTTTTGCAAACTAAGGTTTTAGTTAATAGAATCTAAAACAATATCAGTCGAAAAATGAAGAGATAATGGCAAAAAAGCCGACTAAAAGCAGAGATCTATTTGCCAACTCGTTACTCTACAGCTTCCTATTAGCTGGCTTTATGGTTGCCCTCACCGCCGGCTATTTTGCTTACCAAGCCCACCAGCAATCTGTCAGCCCAAGCAACGTCTATGGCACATGGATAGAGATTGCGGCGCCACCTTACAACACCGATATCCTGACACTTTCAGAGAACGGTGTGATGATGAATCATCGTCTTATCACTACCTCATTCGATTTTGACGGGAAGATCGTCACGATCAACACTGGCTCTGGAACCACCGTTTACACCATCAGTGGTACTTACGATTCGCCTCGCTTGAAGCGATTAGAGCCAAGCGTACCATCTCAGCAATTTATTAAAGAAGGCTACGAAGATACTGCGACTGGTGATACCCATAGTGTCATGCAACAACGACGTGCTTCCTTAGCTGAGCAATTCAAAAGATAACCCTCTTATCCATACTGCCATAAGCATTCGTCTTCAAGTTTGCTCGTCGATCGAACACACTTGCTCAACATACTTCACTTTGTGATTCTGCTTCGATTCACAGTATTTTCTTATAGTTTGTCGCACCTTTTCATAACTTCATGTCGTGAATTTTCACTTGTGAGATTTTCCTACTGAAGGATGTTTTATTTTATAAAACATGGACTCAGCCTCTCATTCATTAAGCAACAGAATTGTAACAATATACAATTTTTTAGTTGTCCATCGAAAACGGATTTATTTTCAGTTATGAAATTAAAACTCTCTCGAATACTGACTGGGAAGCTCCTTCAAAACTGATTGGAGCCGTTTATGGGGCCAATTGGTTCTCGTAATCTTCAAGGAATGAGAGAAATAGTATGATTCGTATAAATACCTGTGCTGCAAGCATTGCTCTAGCGCTATCTGGTACAGCATTAGCTGCTCCAACAGCACCTAGCATCGACATGTACGGTTCCAACAACCTGCAATTTTCTAAAATTGAACTCGCGATGGAAACCACCTCTGGCTACAACCAGATGGTGAAATATCACGACCAAGCGAAGGTCGACGTTAAGTTCAACCAATGGAGCGGAACGTCAGGAAACACGTACAACATCTACTTTGATGGCGTTAAAGTGGCCACCGGCCCAATCACTGGCAGCCAAACCACAGCTTCTTTCGAATACGGCCAAGGCGGCTTATTTGAGATGGAAATCGAAGCGTGTGATGAAACAGGTTGTAGCAAGAGCGCACCGGCTCAAATCACTATCGCTGATACCGATGGCTCACACTTAGCGCCACTTGCGATGAATGTGGATCCGAACAACAAGTCGTACAACACAGATCCAAACACGGTAGTCGGTACTTACTTTGTTGAGTGGGGTATTTACGGTCGTGATTACACCGTTGATAACCTACCCGCTGACAACTTGACCCATATCCTTTATGGCTTCATCCCAATTTGTGGTCCGAACGAATCAGTTAAATCAGTAGGCGGTAATAGCTACAACGCACTCATGACAGCTTGTCAGGGTGTTAACGATTACGAAGTGGTAATTCATGACCCTTGGGCGGCATTCCAGAAGAGTTTCCCTCAAGCGGGACACGAATACAGCTCACCTATCAAGGGTAACTACGCAATGATGATGGCGCTCAAACAGCGTAATCCTGATTTGAAGATCATCCCATCTATTGGTGGCTGGACGCTGTCTGACCCGTTCTTTGATTTCACAACCAAAGCCAACCGTGACACCTTTGTAGCGTCTGTTAAGAAATTCTTAAACACATGGAAATTCTACGACGGTGTGGATATCGATTGGGAATTCCCTGGTGGAGGCGGTGCTGCTCCAGACCTTGGCGATCCTGTAAATGATGGCCCAGCTTACATTGCATTGATGGCAGAGCTGCGCGTGATGTTAGATGAGCTAGAAGCCGAGAACGGCCGTACTTACGAGCTAACATCAGCGATCGGTGTTGGTCACGATAAGATTGAAGACGTGGACTACGGCGATGCTATCCAATACATGGATTACATCTTCGCAATGACTTACGACTTCTACGGCGGTTGGAACAACGTGTTAGGTCACCAAACTGCGCTCAACTGCGGTAACTTCATGCGTCCTGGTCAATGTGATGGCACAGGCATTGATGAAAATGGCGAACAGTACACAGGCCCAGCTTACACCACAGACAACGGCATCCAATTGTTGCTTGAGCAAGGTGTTCCAGCGAACAAACTTGTGGTTGGTATAGCGATGTACGGTCGTGGTTGGGAAGGCGTATTACCATCATCACTTTCAGATCCTAGCGATCCTATGACTGGCGTAGGTAACGGCAAACTGAAAGGTAGCTCTGCGCAAGGCGTATGGGAAGATGGCGTTATTGATTACAAAGGCATTAAAGCGAACATGCTTGGTGCGAATAACCAAGGCATCAACGGCTTCGAATATGGCTACGACGAATTGGCAGAAGCACCTTACGTTTGGAACCGCACTTCAGGTCAGCTAATCACATTTGATGACGACCGCTCGGTAAAAGCAAAAGGCGCGTACGTTCGTAGCCTTGGCCTTGCGGGTCTATTCTCTTGGGAAATTGATGCAGATAACGGCGACATTCTGAATGCAATGCATGAAGGCCTAGCGGGCGGTACAACAGATCCTGTCAACCGCAAACCAACGGCAGCCGCAGGCGCAGACCAATCCGTTGAAGGCCCAGCTTTTGTTTCTCTAGATGGCAGCGCTTCAAAAGACAGCGACGGCACAATTGCGAGCTACGCTTGGTCACAAGTAAGCGGTACGGCAGTAACGCTGGCGAACGCTAATGCGGCTGTTGCAAGCTTCGATGTGGTTGAAGTCGCGCAACAAGAAGCACTCACGTTCAGCCTAACGGTAACTGATAACGAAGGCGCTACTGCAACTGACACCGTTGTTGTAACGGTAACTCCTAAAGACACAGGCCCAGTCAATACAGCACCAGTTGCTGTGGTTACGGCTCCGGCTGAAGTGAATGCAGGTGATGTAGTCGTGGTTGATGCTTCGGCTTCAAGCGATTCAGACCAAGACACATTGACCTTCACGTGGGATGTACCTGCTGGTATCGATGCAACGGTTCAAGGTTCTTCAGTGAGCTTTGTCGCGGCGGAATACACGCAAGATACAACGCTGAACTTCTCTGTAACGGTCAGCGATGGCACTGATACATCGGTTGCGGCTACTTCAGTGAAAGTTCTTAAGAAAACCACAGGCGGCGGTACGTGTACTAACGCTTGGGATTCAGGCGCGGTTTACACTGGTGGCGACCAAGTGACTCAAGGCGGTAAGATTTGGGAAGCGAAATGGTGGACAACCGGTGAAGATCCAACAACGACAGGCCAATGGGGCGTGTGGAAAGAGATCGGCCCAGCAAGCTGCTAACTAAAAGTAGTGCTTAGTTAAATACTGACTAAGCATCAACTAAATCCCTAAAACAAAGGCCAACCAGATAATGTCTGGTTGGCCTTTTTATTTATGTTTTCTGACCTTTGAGCTTACGATCTTTTTACTGGCGTCCTACTGACTTACGATCGTTGGACTTAGCCAATCAAGTTATCAAAGCTCTCGAATACTTGTGGGCACTTCATTACTCGCCCGTGGCCCTGTCCTTGAGTCGCAATTAAAGTAACGCGACCCATTTCATTAGCAGCACGCTGAGACACATCAAACTTAGTAAACTTGTCTTGCTCGTCATGAACGATGATCGTCTGAGACTCACGAAGCGCTAGCTTTCCATAGGGATCAACAGACTGAATTGGGTAGTTAAACTGCTCTTCGACTTCTCCGACTACCGCCTCAAACAGTTTCATTGAGTAGCCAGAACGCGCAACGCTGCCAAATAGGTTTTCTAGATAATCCAGTACAGGCGCAATCAGCAATAGTGGTTTATTTTCCAATTTAACGTGCTTACATTCCAACGCAGAAGCCGTCCCCATACTATGACCGACCAAACCTGCCACTTCCCCCACCGAATCTAGAATGGCTTCAAGACCGTTCACAAACGCAGGAATATGACCATGTACACCATCGCTGCCACCATGAGCAGGATGATCGTAAGCCAGAGCCGTAAAACCTTTAGCAGCAATATGTTCCATCAGAGGGAAAAACTGACTCGCGGTGCCAGACCAACCATGAGTCAGCACCCAAACAGGCCCCGTACCTAAAGAATAGGTTTTTAGAACGCCATCACGACCTTCAATTTCACTCTTGATAAGCCCTTGGGGATCAGCATTTTTTTGCTCAGTACGCATTGGAGTGAGCAGCAGCTTACGTGCTGTTTTCTTCGCATGACTCGGCGCTAGGATGTAATGAAGATTGGTTGTTGCGCCAATTAAGCTGCGCTTGAAGCTGAATTTGTTCGATGTATTAAAGTAGATTTTGTCACTCATGACCGTTCCTTGTATCGCCATCATCATTGGCGGATCGAGCTCGGTCCTAAAAAACCGAACGACCGTGCTATTTGTTGGTGTAAAAAATGGCGATAGCGCTTTTTATGCTTGCTTGTCGCCACTTCTCTAAAATCTTTTGCAAACCTTAGTGAAACAAAGTCACATGCTTTGCGAACTAAATGACTTGGCGAGTTAAACCGCTTTCCAACTAGCGATTAAGCGCTGTACGCCACTCCAAAAATGGGTATGGCTCGCTTGTTGGCCTCGCAACGAGTAGAACAAGTTCGCACTCAAGTAGAGGCCGTATAACTCAAAGGTAGCCTGTTTAGGATCTAAATCGGCTCTGAACTGTTTGCTCTCAACCGCTTTTGCTACCTGAATCGTCAAGTAATCAATCCACACTGAAATCGTTTTCTGCAGTGCTTTCTGAATCACAGACGTTTCACTGCCCGCATCTTTCCATGCATCAATAAACATGCAACTGCCTTGGAACGAATGGTTCCAACCCAGCCAGTTATCGAGCAGCTGCTTCAATTTCGCTTCAATATCACCATCACCCAGCTCTCTTGCGGGAATGATGACTCTTTCGGTGAATATAGCGTTGGAATACTCGAGTACAGAGAGTTGCAGGTTCTCTTTAGAGTTGAAGTGTGCAAACAAGCCACTCTTAGACATGCCACACTGCTTGGCTAACTCGCCAATCGTCAAACTCTCAAGCCCATTCTCACTCGCAAGCGCGAATGCATGGCTCAAAATATACTCTTTGGTTATCTTTCCCTTGCTCATTATTCACCAATAATAAATCTGATACATTATTTTTAGCACGTTCGTTCTTTTTTTCAAGATTTTTTACTTAACCCTTGGTATTCATTTTGTATTATCAAAGAATTGTGGAAAAATGCGACAATATTCAAAGGAAATTGAAATCGGCTAACAAAGGAAAAACAATGAACACACTTTGGGAACAGTTTGCGTTTTCGGCGTCGGTAACAGGCCCTATCTGTTTAATGCTGTTTCTTGGTGTGATGCTCAAGCGAATCGGCTTAATCAATGACAATTTCATTGATGTCGCATCTAAGGTGGTATTTCAAGTCACCCTGCCCGCAATGCTATTTCTGAGTATTGTTCAATCGAATCACAACTTTTCAGCCAGTAGCGCGTTAGTTGCCTTTGGCGTCATCGCTAACTTTGTCTTTTTCTTGTTCACGATTTTCTCGACCAAGTTAGTATTTAAAGGTTCGAAAGATCAAGGTGTGATTGTCCAAGGTGGATTTCGCGCTAATACCGCGATCATCGGCCTCGCCTATGTGGCTAATATCTATGGCAACCAAGGCGTGGCATTGGCGGCAATCTATGTCGCATCTCTAACCGTGCTGTATAACATTCAAGCCGTGATTGCACTGACACCCAAAGGCGAAGACACAGGCGCGAAAGCGATTAAAGTAATCGCCAAGTCGATTACCAAAAACCCATTGATCATCGCTATTTTCTTAGCGGTCGTCTTCTATGCACTTTCGATTCCTATCCCCAAAATGGTCACTGACGCTGGCCAATACTTTGCCAACATGACGTTACCTTTGGCTCTGCTGTGTACTGGTGGGTCGCTGGATATCAGCTCACTCAAACAAGAAAAATTGTCGACGTGGTTCGCCTCTAGCTACAAGTTAATTGCCTCACCGTTACTGATTACACTGGCGGCTGGGTACTTAGGATTTGAAGGGCTCGATCTCGGGCTTATCTTCTTGATGAGCGCGGCACCAACGGCAGCGGCAAGCTACGTTATGGCTCGTGCGATGGGAGGAAACTCAACACTGGCGGCTAACATCATCGCGCTTACTACTGTTGTTTCTCTTATCACTTGTACACTCGGTATTTTTGTACTTACTGCAATGGATTTAATATAGCTGCGACAGGCTTCAAAAAACCGACACAAGCCTTGAAACAAAGGTCATAAGCCTTGATTTAGGACTAACTGGTTGGGCATAAAGACTGCTAGATTTCGTAAAAATTTTACTAAGAGATCTGATATGTCTTCCGTTCAACATACGCCTTCACAACACATCGCCAGTATCGAGTTAGGCCGAGTGATTGCTATCTTGGCGATCATTGGTTTACACGGTCAAATGGCACTCACTTATTGGCAAATAGATGAAGTACCTTGGATCGGTTATGTACTCAACCAAACCGCTCGTTTTGCGGTACCTCTGTTTTTCCTAATCTCCGGTTATCTTATTCAGCCCAAGTTGACTGCCTCCCCGTGGCAAACCGTCATTAATTACTCTAAACCACTGCTTAAGGTTTGGTTGGTATGGAGCATCATTTGCCTAGTGATGCCATTCAACCTCGCGAAGGTAGAAGAGTTTGGATACCTAGGTGAGCGCCAAGGCTATTGGGGTTTCTTAATGAACACTCCGCTTAACTCTTTCTTAGAGGGTGGATTGGTTCATTTATGGTTTATTCCCGCTCTCGTATGTGCCGTTTTGATCATTGCTTTGATAATCGAAATGAAACTCGACAAACTGCTATTACCGGCGGCTATTGTACTTTACGTTTATGGTGTTTTGGCAGGCAGCTACGCAACGCTAACCGGGTTAGAAGCACCCTTCTTCACGCGTAATGGCCCGTTCTTTAGCACGTTAATGGTGACCTTAGGTTTCCTTATTCGTCAGAATCAATGGAAGGTGTCATCAACTAAAGCGTTGGGGCTATTAGCGTTAGGCATGTTGATTCACTTTGCTGAGGCGGCATGGCTCACCACGTTCGACGTCGGATTCAACATGAATGATTTCTTGTTTGGCACGGCGCTGTGGGGAATGGGCGTGTTCATGTGGCTTTTAGCAAATCCAAACATGGGTAACTACGCTTGGGTTCGCGCCATTTCAAATCGCATGCTGGGTATCTACGTCAGCCATCTGCTGATCATTATCGTGTTGTTCAATGTCTGCGGAGTTTTAGGCATTACGGAATTGGCAAAAGACGTTACGGTATTTTTTGGTACCGTATTGTTGAGCTTCGGGTTGGTTGTTGGAATCGAGAAAACACCACTGCGACGCGTGCTACTTCGCTAGTGTTTATGCCTAAAACTATCCGCTAAATCAATTTTAAAGAGCTACAAAAAATAAAGGCAAGATAACGAATTATCTTGCCTTTATTTCATAATGTCAGTAACGAGACTGTGTCACTCGTTGAAGTGTTATCGGAACGCCATTGCGCCCTTGCCAACACCTTCATAAGCGACGATTTGTAGTGATTGGTTCTCTGCTAGGCTCGGTTCAACTTGATCCGCAATATAGCCCGCAAGTAATTCCACCGTGGTATCGGTCGGCAAGATTTCCGTCTCACTCTTGGCAATCGCTAGCTCAAATTCGCCTTGTGGCGCGGTGTAGCGGAAGCCATAGTGACTTTCATCATTAACACTGTTCGCGTTTTCACTCAGGTTAAGTGATGAAACTGAAACTTGGTCTTCTTTAGAACCTAAATAAATGTCTTCCCAACGCTGAGCAAATGCTTGTTCGCGTTGCTCGTCACGCTGACCATCAACCACAATTTCTACTGGAGAACGGTGACCGTGGGCGATACGTTGGCAGTTGCCATCATGCTTTTTCAAACCATGAGTGTAGTGGTAAAACGCGCCATTAATGTTCTCATGACGTAGGGTGATCTCTAACCCTGTGACGTTACTTGGTAGGTTATCGCGAAGAATATTGTAAACGTGTGCGGTCACACTCTCGATAGTAATCGCTTCTGCATCAATCAAACAATATGCTTCATCAGGGCAATGTAGATGAAGGCTCTTGTCACCACGCAACACATCAACCTTAGAGTAGCCCGCTTTGCTCGCTTGAAGAACAATTGCAGCGTTTTGCATCGGCAGCAGTAAGCGGTGATCAACGTGCTCATCGACAAGCTGTTTGATCTGTTTTTTGACCTTGCTAAAATCCAGCACCATGCTCATTTCATTAAGTTCACCAGACATGGTGACATCTAAAATCCAACTATCTCCTACGACCCCTCTGTGTTCACAGATGTATGAAGAATCGATAACGGTAAGGTCTCTTACAAATAGGTTCAAGTTGAACTCCTTAATACTTTAATGAGATACGGGAGGCTGAATAATGTTCAGCAGGCACTTCGTCTCATTGGTGTCTAGATAAAATAGGACGGGCAGGATGTTACAACGCGCTTATAAAGTCCACCTTTTTACACCCTCTTCCGATAAAAGAACAAACTACATACAATTTCCGCTAAAACATAGACCAGCCAGATACGAATAGCCATAAATCGGGTGGGGTTGCCCGGCGCTTCACGACACATTTTGCTTTAGCCAAAGGCGCGGCGACACTCCCGCAACATGTTGAAAAGCACGTGAGAATCCTGAGTAGCTATTGTAACCCACTTCATCAGCGACCCAATTGATCGGCTTATTTTGCAATAACAGAGATTGAGCCACAGAGACTCGCCACTTTTGCACATAATCTCCCGGCGTTTCACCCACTTCTCGTTTGAACGCTTCAATAAACTGTGTGCGAGACATCGCGGCCAGTGACGCCATTTCAGCAATCGAATAGTGACGAGCAGGTAATCGATGAATAACCGTGACCACAGAAGCCAATCGAGGGTGAGCAAGTGCCGAGAAAACGCCGCTATCAATTTTCTGTTGTTCGATGAGATGGCGGAAAATCAAAGCCATCAAAGCGTCACTCAATTTGTCCATTAAGTACTGCTGCCCCGACGATTCTTGGCTCGACTCATTAGATAACACCTCGATCACTGGCATTAAGTTAGGAGCCTCCTCAAACGGAATCACTATCACGTCAGGCAGAGCCGACAATAAAGGATTCATCTGCCCTGAACGATACTCCACGTTCGCGCACACCACTTCCGCGCCGTCTCCCACGCCTTCAATCGCATGTGGCGTGCTATTCGGCAAATAAACAATGCAAGGCTGCGACAAATGCCTGTGTTCCGTGTGAGCGCTAGACAAGCTCAACTCCCCCGCGCTCAATACATGAAGGTGGCCCTCTTTACCTTGTTGCGCGTTAAATGACGATACTCCACACAGGTTTCCAGAATAGAAAACGCCAGTGCGTATCGAGAAGTGTTCCATGAGTTGTGAAAGCAGATCCATGCATCCTCCGAACGATTCGCTTAGTTTTTAGTTCTTTTGTCCCTCTATAGACCGGACGAGTGGGCTAAATTATTTCAAACAAGATAACCAACACTGACAAGGAACTTGATATGTCACACATGAAATCGACCAGTCAAAAAATCACTCTATTTGCCGCGTTACTAGGCACCAGCTTTTCGTTAATGGCAGCAGACCTTGATATGAGTGTCGACAGCAATGACCTCGCAATTAAAGGCTATGATCCTGTCGCTTACTTTGCCAATAAAGGCCCAGTAAAAGGCACATCTGAGTTCACAGCGACCTATAAGAATGCAATCTATAACTTTGCGAGCAGTGAAAACAGAGATGAATTTCGAGCCAATCCAGAAGCCTATGCCCCTCAATATGGCGGTTACTGCGCGTTTGGAGTAGCCATGGGTAAGAAGTTTGAAACCGACCCTCTCGCTTGGAAGGTAGAAGATGGGAAGTTGTATCTGAACTTAGACAAATCGGTTCAAAAACGTTGGCTGGAGAATACACAAGAGTTCATCCAAGACGCCAACAGCAACTGGACAACCATCAAAACCGTAGAAGCCTATAAGCTCTAGGTTCTAAGTTCTAGTCTATAGCGCTTATCCATTGCCCACGAATAAAACGGAAGCGACCGAACGCTTCCGTTTTCATTGGGATCTCCCCAAAGAGGTCAACCCAAAGCGATTAGCAACACCTACCAAGCCCATTTCTATTCTATACTTCTAGCAGATAAGCTTTTCTTTTTATGGAAGAATAATGACGTTACCTAGGATTTTGGTACTTGGCCTCTGCGCCCTATCGACACTGACTTATGCCAACCCTTGGCAGTTCGTCAAAAGTGAAGATGGCATCATGATTGATAAAAGGCCACACAGCGAAGGCTTGGTCGAAATACGAGCGCAAATGCAAACGCCCACCACTTACTCCGGTTTTTTACTGTTATTGGAAGACAGTGAGAACGTGCCAAACTGGATAGATAATGTATCGCAAAGCCGCGTGTTGATGCAGATATCTGAAGATGAAAACATCGTCTATACCCAATTCAAAGCACCGTGGCCTGCTAGAGATCGAGACATGGTGACCTACTCAAAGTACAGCATCGAGGATGGGCAGTTTGTCTTGTCGATAAAGGATGCGTCGAACTATTTGGCGAAAGAGTCGGGGTACATTCGAATCTACGATGTGGACGCTCTTTGGACGCTGCAACCGCTGACTAATGGCAATACCTACATCACCTACACCGCGTATGCGAACGCAGGGGGCATCTTACCAAATTGGTTGATGAACAAGTTATCAATAGGCAGTGCACTGAGCACATTTAAAGGGCTAAAAGAACAGTTACCAAAGTACCAAGGCCAACAGCACCCTAATCTGCCAAGTGAGTCTCGCTAACGGTACAAGTCGATAAGTAAATGGAGGAAGTAAGGTTAAAGGTTAAGGTCTTCTAGCGAGATCGCGAGCTAAGATAAGCGCCAAACCAAACACTTGGAGAAACAGGGCGATGTTCTTATAGAAAGCCATTTTCTCATCAAGCCTTTGGATTAACTCAACCAAGGTCAGGTTATCCAAATAGTAGTCATCGATTCGGGTTCGTTGCGCTTCTTGTGCACTGTTTATCAGCATCATCAGTTTCGGTAAGTGAGCCAAAGAGATACTTGGCACTTCGCTACTCACCCAACGCCTAAGTTGCCCACGCAGTGCTTCATCGAGAACTGTGGTTGGCTGCACCGTTTCTGGCTTATCAAGGTGAATCAGAATCGCTTCACGCTTGCGCTCTAGGGTTTCAATCGTATTCCAAGCAAGCTGTATTGAGTACACATTGCCGTATTTTCGATCGTTGTATTCCGCTTTCTCAGCTTCAATTTTATCGAGCACCAAGCTCGACATGACAATCGCCATGATGTTGAGTATCAAGCCTGCGAGGACAATCGCCCAAGCAGGAGGAAGACGCAACGCCATAATGCTCCCTAGAACATTTTATCAAAAGGTAGGTAAGCTAAGTTTAGGACAATCAAAGAGATCATGCAGATAAGCGTTAACACCATCCCCACTTTTCGACCTTTGAAGTTCTTCGCTAAGATCCCTTTCGCATGAATCACTCGCCCCACAATAAACGCCACACCAATGATATGAATCAGCCACACACTGGCACCATTCATCTCTAACAATCCCATCAAAATCACGGTGATTGGGATGTAATCCATAGCGTTACTTTGTGCCGAACGTGCTATCTGTAACGACTCAACACCGCCATCAGCATGAGCAACAAGATTGATTCGCCTTTGCTTGATCACCTCTATCGCTAACCAAATCATTACGACCGTCAACAAGGCTGCGTAAAGTGCTGTAACCATCATATTTCCCTATTATTTTGTGTTTACTCAGTGTTCTTTCTTATCTGTTCGACAACACCCGCCGAGATAAAATGAAAATCGCGCCCGAGCACTTGTAAGAGATCTCTCACACCGAACGTAAGAGATCACAATCAAGCTTCGCAGAAAATTCCTAAAATACAAACCCAAGCCATTGTTTTGTATGAATCCACGCATATTTCTTTCGATCACTGGGTACATTTATTTCTTGAGGTGGATTGTGAGTAAAGCCTCTGCAGTGTTTAATACACATGTCGACAGGGAGTTGGCAGGAACAGGAAAAAGCCTAACGGATTAGGTATCTTCAGGATGAAGATTTGATGGCTTAGGATGAGTTATCAGCAAGGAAGTTATGCTCTAGGATAGAGTCACTTGTCAGGATGATGAGTTAGCAAGGACACCGCTAGGACGGCGATGAATTGGATAGGTTAAAGGATTTAGCCACGTCAAGGAACGATGCAGGGAGCACCAGTTACCTATTGAAAGATAAGTAACGCGCAGTAGCAGGATGGCTACGAAAAGAATAGACCCCGTTTGGTGAAAGCCAAACGGGGTTTCCTTTTTTGTAACGTCTGAAAGCTGTTCGCAGCTAACCGTTCAAAGTCACGTTACAAAATAATGTTCATCAAGAACATTGCACCAAACGCATTCAATACCGAAATCGCAATCATCACCGGGATGTAGCGACCTTCAGTACCAATTGGCCCCATAATACGGCCCATGTATTGCACCTGAGAACCCATCAAGTAGATAGCCGGCGCCAAGATTGCAATATGGTTGCCGTTCAGAATACCTTGGTCAAACAGCGTGATAACCACGCCCACCGCGCCACCCATCGACATCCACGCACCGATCAATACCGCTGCCGCTTCGCCAGGTAAACCAAATACCGCCATGATTGGAGCAAATACACTGCCCATCAAATCCAGCGCACCCGTTATCTGCAATGCCTTGATGATCACAAACGCCATCAGAACATTCGGTACCGTAGAGGTAGTCGCAATAACCCAACCTTTCTTAGCACCTTCAACGAAAATATCAGTAACCATTGGTTTCTTTGCTTTAACTTCGCTCATTATGCTACTTCCTCTTCCAGTTTTTGTTCTTTGTCTGATTTTGGTTTGTCTTCTTTGCCTTCAGTAATGTTGAGGTAAATACGGAACAGGTTCGCGCCGACAAATTTAAAGATAAACATCACAGCAACAGCCAAACCAATTGACGACGTCACCGCTAAAGAGCCGTCCATCGCGGTTAGAGTGAACAGCACCGCACCTGAAGAGAAAAAGTTAACGATCGCCGCACCCGCCGTAAACTGGAACATGGTGAACACATCGGTTTCGCGCTTAGTGAGATGCCCTTCATCTTTCAACTGACGTGTCATCGCTGCGCCAGCATCGGTACTTTGCAAAGACGCGATCAATGCCAAGCCTGAGTTACCCGGAATACCCATCAGAGGGCGAAGCAGAGGTGTCAGCAGTTTACGAGCCGCATCCAGTGCACCGTAGTGCTCAAGTACGTTGATCATACCCAGTGCAAACATTACGGTCGGAATAAGTGTCAAAGCAAAAATGAAACCGTCGCGAGCACCACTACCGCCTTTACCACGCAGTGACGTCGTTGCCGCTTGAATACCATCGGCCGTTTCACTCACATCGTAAGCGACCTTACCGAATGAACCGTTGAGCGTTGTAAAATCGAACACTCCATACCATTCATTGGACTGCATTAAGCCTGAAAAGAACACAATCGCGAACGCGAGTGCGATATAGCTGCCGATCGTGACTTTACGATCGGTTTTGGTTGGATTAGTCATAAGGACCTCTATACATCTCGTTTATGTGGAACAGAACACGTATAGATAGTGCAAACTAATGAGCGAAAGATTAATGACCAAAATCAAATAGCGTATCGGTTTGAATAAAAGAAGCACAGCAACATATAAAACTGTGATTTGGATTTAAAAGCAGGACCATACGCTAAATAAATTAGAATATTTCACATACAAAACTAAACAAATATTGCTTCAACAGCGCAACCAAAAACGCACACAATCACCACACAAATCTGGCTTCTAGTGAGAAGTTTTTACCTAGTGCGATCTCTGATAATGTTGTAAGAGATCTCTTACATTACTTTTTTGGTCAATTTTAATTCGATTATAATACAGAGACTTAAAGAGTGATTCCGCTTCCAGAACGCAACCGTTTTCCCTTAGTTGATTGAGTTTTGAGCCAAGCTCAAACAGTGAGCCATTTTATAAAGAATTTGAGCTTAATTCGAAATTTCAGCCCTCAGAGGTGCTATAGACTTCGCGCAGCCAATATAGAAGGAGAACGGTGATGACTATGGAAATGAGAACGCTTAAATATCAAGTAATGGGCAAAGGCATGTGGATCACTGCAACGGTATCTCGCGTAGTGGCGGACAAACTTGCGCTTGAATACCAATCCTATGGCTGGCCTGTTGAAGTATGTGCAGCAGAACAAACACTGACGTTTGATCTCAATGCTGCATAATGTTGGCAATTTCGAATAAGCTCTATCGGCACTGAGTCCGGTAGGGCTTTTTCTTTAGTCTTTAGTCTTTAGTCTTTAACTTAAGTGTGGAAGACAGTAATTTTGAGTATGCAAGACCGTATTTCGTTCGCATCACAGTCTATTGCTTTCACTATAATCTATTGAATTATTAAGATATCTATCACACTGCACATGGTTATTTAGGTCTACGCTTTTACCCGTGTTAATAACTTATTAACTTCGGAGCGTAATCCATGTTAGGTATCCAGCTTTCTGCTGTTCTCTCTTTGTTACTCTTTTCTACGGTAGCAGGTGCTGCCACTTCTCAGTTGGGAGAACCACTCAAGCTCACCAACTCATTCGCTGGCTACCTATCCCTGACCATTTTCGTTGTCGCCTACATCGTGGTGATGATGGAAGAGTACCTAAAGCTCCGAAAATCTAAGCCAGTGTTACTTGCAGCAGGCCTGATCTGGATAATCATTGGTTTTATCTACCAAGAACACAACCTTGTTGAAGTCGCTAAGCAAGCACTCGAACACAACTTACTGGAATACGCTGAGCTCCTACTATTCCTACTCGTCGCGATGACCTACATCAGCGCCATGGAAGAGAGAAGACTGTTTGATGCGCTGCAAGCATGGATGGTAGGCAAAGGCTTTAATTTCCGCTCTCTGTTCTGGCTAACCGGTATTCTGGCCTTCTTTATCTCACCGATTGCCGACAACCTCACCACAGCTCTATTGATGTGCGCCGTGGTTCTGAAAGTCGCAGGATCTAACCCTAAATTCGTTAACCTAGCGTGCGTGAACATCGTGATAGCCGCAAACGCTGGCGGCGCATTCAGCCCATTCGGTGACATCACAACGCTAATGGTATGGCAGGCTGGCTATGTGAGCTTCAGTGAATTCATTCCCTTGTTTATCCCTTCAGTGATGAATTACCTCGTCCCAGCCCTGATCATGTCTTACTTTGTTCCCACAACTCAACCTGACACGGTTCATCAGCACGTTGAATTAAAACGCGGTGCAAGACGCATCGTGTTGTTGTTCATCATGACCATCGGCACTGCGGTTGCTTTCCACGCCGTGCTCCACTTCCCTCCTGTGATGGGTATGATGATGGGGCTGGCATATCTACAGTTCTTTGGCTATTTCTTGCGTAAGACCTTGCCAAATTCTCTGGCGAAGAAAAAAGCGGTGGCGATTGCCAACAATGATGAGGGGGCATTGAAAAGGCTCGGTTCAGTCGTACCCTTTGATGTATTTCGAAGAGTGTCGCATGCCGAATGGGACACGCTGTTGTTCTTCTACGGCGTGGTGATGTGTGTCGGTGGCTTGAGTCTACTGGGATACTTGGAGCTTGCCTCTGGCGTGATGTACAGCCAATGGGATCCAATTTGGGCCAACGTCATGGTGGGGATCTTATCTGCGATTGTCGATAACATTCCGGTGATGTTTGCCGTGTTATCCATGGAGCCTCAAATGTCGATGGGTAACTGGCTACTGATCACCTTAACCGCAGGCGTTGGCGGCAGCTTGTTATCTATTGGTAGTGCGGCAGGTGTGGCGTTAATGGGCGCGGCGCATGGCAAATACACCTTCTTTGGCCACTTGAAATGGATGCCAGTGATTATGATTGGCTATGCCGTCAGTATCGCTGCTCACCTATGGCTTAATGGTGGGCTTTTCTAATTCGGAGATCTTTTCTAATTCGAACTGTCTTTCAAAGGCTTATCAACACGTGTCCAGACGTTACTCAATTGTATCGCAGGGCATTGGTTGCAAGTTAACATCTCGCCCTGATGTTGAATTCGCATCACCAATCTAGAGTCAGTTCGGCTGCTTCCAGAATTGAACTCAATGGTGATCAAGTCATCATCAACACGATAGGTTCGAGTCACGGAATTGTCCGTTGTTTGATAAGTCACTTGCCCGGATTCAAAAAGTAGATAACTGTCATTATCTGCGTTCTCATACATACCTTTGAACAGAGCAAGCTGTGGAACCTCGAAAGGTCGGCTGGTATCAGTTAAACAACCTGTCAGCAATAATGCAGAGCTGCAGCCAGATATAAGTAACGGGAATCTATTCATTTGGGCATCCTTGCCTAGAGAACATAGTCAAAGAATATGCAACCAAATCAATATTTTCCAGAAAGCGTTGATTTTAATGCAAAGTCACATTTTAAGAACCACTCGCCTTCACTATGAGTAGTACGTGATCCTTAGCCAGCATCTCAACGAACTCATTGCCAAATCGCTTGCTAGTCTTGCTCTCTTCCCTCTATCACCAGTAAGCGCTGTTTGCGTTCTACGCCACCTGCATAACCCGTCAGCTTGCCATTTTTACCAATCACACGGTGACACGGCACAATCACTGAAACCGGATTTTTGCCATTCGCCAAACCTACAGCACGAACGGCTTTCGGGTTGCCTATCGCATCAGCCAGTTGTGCATAGCTCCAAGTCTCTCCATAAGGAATGGTCGTCAGCGCCTGCCAAACCGACTGCTGAAATGGTGTGCCCTTGGCTGCGATCGGCACAGAAAACTGAATAGCTTCGCCTGAGAAATAGCGATTTAGCTGCTCGATAGCCAATACAAAGATTGGAAAGCTATCATCTTGAACACCCAACTGTTCCGGCTTGGTGGTATGTGTCTCGAACCAAAGGCCGAGCAAGCCTTCATCGTTCGCCTGTAACGTCACGGTTCCCAATGGGCTCTCATAGTAAGTAAAACGGTTGTCCATGATATCTCCTAGCTTAGTATTCCGATTAAGACTGATTCCAACAGTGGAACGTGGCGTAACTACCCCAAGGCGAAACACTCTCCGTGTTGATGGCGGGGCGATGCTCAATAAACTTCTTCACCACCAAGTCACCAACCAACAAATGATTAGGTTCGCTTAACCCGCGAAGCAGTGCATATTGAATCGTCCAAGGCCCAATCCCTTTTAGCTCAATCCATTTGGAAGGATGCTCAGCTTCATTGTCGACCATGTATTCGGCAAAACGCTTTAGGGTCTCTTTGCGGCTTCCCGGCATTCTCAAGAAGCTAACATCAGCGTCCGCTATCTGTTTTGGTGTTGGGAAGCTGGCTTTCTCATGCTCATCAGAAAGCTCTTTCACCAATAAGTTAAGCTGACCAATCGCCGCCGTTACCGAGACTTGCTGCCCGAGAATCGCTCTCACGCCTGCCTCCCAAGCACTCCACACGCCAGGAATACGGATGCCACTCTTAGCCACCAAGTTAGGATCGATAGTCGTAAAGAAGGCCTCGACCTTGGCAATATCGACATCAAGATCGAACATCCGGCGGATATTCGCAATCAAGCTTCTTAATTGGCTTATATCATCCAACTCAAATTCAATATCCAAGCTGTTTTCTTTGGCTAAAGTCGCCTTGAACCAACCCTTTGACCCGTTCACATTTACCGTGCGCTTATAATAATCTTCGCCAACGTCTTCTAAGCCCTCAATCATTCTTCGTCGATAGAACCCCAACAAGTGGTTCCAATCTAAGGGTCCATGAAAACCAAGCTGAATATGATTACTCAGAGTGTCACTTGGCTTCGCTCGCCTAATTTGGCTTGGCGAAAGCTGCAGCTCTTTTTGAAAGGCATCATTAAAACGGCGCGTACTATTGAAGCCACTAGCAAAGCCGACATCCGTAATGCTCATGCTGCTGGTGTGCAGCAACTGCTTGGCAAACATCAATTGGCTGTACAGACTATATTGCTTGGGTGACACACCGATGTAATTGTCGAATAGGGTTCGTAAATAACGATCGGAAATACCTAACCGCGTTGCAAGGTCGACGATAGATCCTGAATTCAGTGCGCCATTATCAATCAGCTGCATCGCACGCAAGAAAGTGGTTTCGACGCCCTTCCAAGCCGGCGAAAAAGGCGCGCTGTCTGGTCGGCAACGTAAACAAGGACGATACCCCGCTTTCAATGCTTGAGCTTGATGGGAAAAATATTCGACGTTTTCTTCTTTGGGCGGACTTGCTGGGCAAATCGGGCGACAAAAAATCCCTGTCGTTTTCACCGCTGTAAAAAACATCCCATCAAAGCGAGCATCTCGCGCATATCGAGCCAAATGGCACTGCTCACTGGTTAAGGTGCTGTTGTGATTAATATTTTTCGACATGCCGTACTCTTCCCATTGACCATAGCGTTTGATCCGATACCTAAAAGTTTACCGTGAACCACCATTGTCGCTAGCCACTTTCGGAAGCGAAGGTCAGATAAATCACAAAAAAGGGTTTTAATTTTATTCAATTCGACTAAATTTAACCTAGAGAAGCCAATCTTCTCACAACGTCAACGATCGGTACTTAGCACGCCCAAGATGCAGAGACCGATCGAATATAAATATAAAAAGGAAAAGGCTATGGTTCTTCACACATGTCGTATTGTTTTATCAAACCAACAGGTTCTCACCAGTCAATCAGTCGAGCAGTCTCTAAGCTTTCTTGAAGACAAAGCGGACAACGGGATTTCTATGATTGAGATTGACGCAACGGATGGCAATAAAATCCATTCGTACATGTCACACTCTCTTGAAGAGTCTATTGAGAATTTAATGAATCTCTAGAATTTTCGAAGAATAGTGCTTTGAAGTGATAGGGCTTTTAAAAAAGGCTACACATACCAGGCTTAAACGATATTTATGGAATTAGAAACGATCTCTAATTCCGAAAAGAAGTACATTTCTGGTTTAAAACAAAAATGGCTCCCAACTATACAATTAGTTGGGAGCCATTTTTTATTGAATCTAATCAACAAAGCCATTGCTTACCACGAATGCCGTTACTCAGGCGCTTGTTCCGCGGCTTGCTGCAATGTGTAAGCCGTCGACGGGTCAATCTCATTAACCAACTTCTCAACCTGCATGATCGCATCAACCGAAGTACTGCTTTTACGGTAGCTCAGATAAATTGGGCGATACCAGTCTTCAACCCCTTTCACCTTATGCAGCTGACCCGAATCGATAAAAGGTTCGACTAGAGACACCGGAAGATACGCACTGCCGCCTTTCTCTAAAATGAAATCGAGGGCGATACGGGCTGTAGAGGTACGTAAGTACGGTGCTGGCACTTTAGGGTGACGTTCTGCGTGTTCAGAACCAAAACGTGTTCCCCAATCCACATACACATACTTGTGTTGGAATACAGATTCCAGATCATCTTGCTGCGTTGATACCAACACCAAAACCAAGTCAGCGACTTTTTTACAGTTCAGCTCTTCTGCTTTGATCTGATCGAACGCGAAAGCCATATCTAAGGTTCGTTCTAACAAATTACGGTTCAGTTGCTCGCGCCCCATCACCTCTGCCATAAAGCCGTAACCACCAAAAGAGTCAGTCACCACACTTAAACAGTTTTGCAGATACGCATCCCAAATATTCGGCGTGCCGCCCAGCGTTAACTGCAAGGCTTTACCACTCTCTAACGACAGCTCAAACTTGGCTTGTTGTAGGGTGGACACCATCACTTCGGCATAACCAATCAAACGTTCACCGGAAGATGTGAGTTTGATGTTATTGCGGTCACGAATGAAGAGTTGAGTATCAAAATAGCCTTCAAGCTGTTTGATCCGCGCACTCACCGCCGCTTGTGTTAAATACAAGTTTTCAGCTGCACGCCCAAAATGGCGCACCCTTGCAACCTCAAGAAAGGTTCTAAATACTTTCACATCCATCAAATACATCTCTGTAATAAATCTGCTAACTAGCCGATCTAGGATTGTTTATCGTAAAGGCAAAAACGTTTTGTTTCCTATTTTAGCCTTTTAACAATATTTTCGCGTGAGCAATAAACACTAATTTCTATCTAACCACATTACTGAGGCTGATATGTCTGAGACCGAATTCCGACACGGAAAAAAACGTTTTTATGACACCATTAAATTCCCGAGAGGGTTCGCTAAGTCGGGTGATTTTACTCTTTCAGAAGAGGAAATCCTAACCTTGTTTGGTGACACTATGCTTGCACTTGAAACTGGTGAACTAGCACCAATCAATGCAGAAGAAAAACACTTCATTAAAGTGTTGTCTCACCCTCATAAGGCAAAGTCCAAGTTAGAGCGTGTTTGGTTGAAGTACATTCAACTGGCTCGTGGACGCCGTCGCTTTCACACCCTAAACGGCTGCAAACGCGGCGAAGTGCCTAGGGAAGAATACGAAAGTGAGTTAGTGTTAGAAGATTAGTAAAATCGCTCAAAGTGATACCTCATCACTTTGGGCTTTTTTTTTGCCTTCAAACACACATCTTCTTTGTAATTGGTAAGTTTAGCCAACCTGTCCATTTTTACCAATATTTATATACAATTCATAGCGATAGCGTGACTAAAACACAGCTCTCGTTCAATCTTATGGGTATTCATCCCACTGAGATTCATCGTTCTTCATCCTGCCCCTGTCTTTTATCACGATAGCGCTCCATTGCCATCATTATTTTTCTAGCTTCAACTTTACCTCCAACGCTTGTCTATACGCCGAAACACGTTAATACACCAAAGTTCGTCAATGGCTAGAGCGACGCCATTATCGCAAAAGCGTATCAAAACATAGAAACACACCAACCCTTTCAGGTGCTGAATTAGATCGATATTGCTGTATATGACAAACGTATTAATCTTGTTTAACGCCACCAAATATCCATACAATAATTGTGCAATTTTGAGAGTTCCAGTCACAGATACGACGAAAAAAGCAAAAACTTGACCTAAAACAATAGCGGAACTGGATAACTTATTTTATAATGCGAATTAATGTTTCAGAACACTATAAAATTTTATTTCTAGGGGCAAAATCAATGAGACTTATTCCATTAAGCAACAAAGCAAAAGTAGGTAAATGGGCTGCTCGTCATATCGCAGATTCGATCAACAAATTCGCTCCAACTGCTGAGCGTCCATTTGTACTAGGTCTTCCTACTGGTAGCACACCTCTAACTACTTACGCTGAGCTAATTGAACTTTACAAAGCTGGCGAAGTAAGCTTCAAGCACGTTGTAACATTCAACATGGATGAGTACGTTGGTATCGAACCAAACCACCCAGAATCTTACCGCACATTCATGCACGAGAACTTCTTCAACCACGTTGATATCCAAGCAGAAAACATCAACCTGCTAGACGGCAAAGCTGAAGACATCGATGCTCACTGTGCAGCATACGAAGAGAAAATCCGTTCATACGGCAAAATCAACCTGTTCATGGGTGGCGTAGGCATCGACGGTCACATCGCATTCAACGAACCAGGTTCTTCTCTATCTTCACGTACTCGTATCAAAACGTTGACTGAAGACACTCGTATCGCGAACTCTCGTTTCTTCGATGGCGACATCAACCAAGTTCCTAAATACGCACTAACTATCGGTGTTGCTACTCTTCTAGATGCAGAAGAAGTGATGATCCTTTCTCTAGGCCACAACAAAGCTCAAGCGCTTCAAATGGCTATCGAAGGTTCTGTAAACCACATGTGGACTGTTACCGCTCTACAGATGCACCGTAAAGCTATCATCGTTGCTGATGAGCCAGCTCAACAAGAGCTAAAAGTTAAGACTCTACGCTACTTCCAAGAGCTAGAAGCTGAGAACATCCAAGACCTATAATCCTCATAGTCTTGAATAGTAGGACGTTTTTAATAAAGAGAGCGTCTTGAATAGAAAAAGCCACTGAATGTGGCTTTTTTTGTGCCTGCTGCTTTTGTATTTAATGAGGAGATGTTTCGGATATTTTTTAGAAGCACAAAAACAACAAAGCGATTTCTCCAACGAGAGAAACCGCCATCATTTTAAACTTTGTATTGAAACGAACCAACAGCTACAAGATATGTAGGATGTGAAACAAGATAAGCAGGACTGCAAACTAGCGCTAAGAGCTCAGCGCGTTATCTCGGCATAGGGTCGTAATAATGTCAGTGATAGCCAATACGATCGTCGACTTCACCTTTTGATTATGTCGCCCCAAGAACATTTCAAGCATTGGGCCAGACATCGTTTCCACCATCTCCGCGTCATATTCGATAGGCATAATACGCTGAATCGCGTGCACCTTGTTGAGCTCAAATATCACATCAACTTCTGTGAAGCTGGTGTCTTCACCCTGTATTTTCGCCCACTCTTTCAAGGTAACGAAAACCTCGAGATCGTCGTAGAGTTCTTTACTGATCACGCCAAGCCCGAGTAGCAACTTAGCACGAATCATGATCTCGCCTAACGGCCCACCACTGTTGAGAAGTGGTTCTACAACGAACTTAATTGCAGTGTCGTCTTTCTTAAAGATGTTTTTTAATACGGCATCTACCGTGTCGTCCAATGCATCGTAAGCAGCCATTAAGCAGGCGCCAGCACTCTCAGCTTCCGAAAGGGCTTCGAGTAATTCAGTTTCATGGCTTGTTTGTATTGGCATAACGGCTCGACAATAAGAAAGTGCCACTGGTGTGGCACTTTGATGGTTTATCATTTCAATGCTAGATAAGCTTCTTCCGCTAGTTTAACAACTTCTGAGTCACTATTCAGCTCAGAATAATGCGCTAATGTCTCAGCAAAGCCTTTTTCTGCGAACATTGCTTGAAGTTCAACCGCTTGTGGGTCGTCTTCGTTCTTGTAATGGAACGCAGCAGCGATTGCTTTTACTAGGTGAGCATTCGGTAGGCCGTACTCTAATGTACCGTTTAGAGGCTTAACTAGGCGGTCTTGCGGGCTCAATTTACGAATTGGCTGACGACCAACGCGGTCTACTTCATCACGTAGGAACGGGTTAGCAAAACGACCTAGAATCTTTTGGATGTAGGCAGCGTGAGCTTCTGGATCAAAGCCGTAACGCTTAATCAAAACCGCACCACTCTCTTCCATCGTCGCTGTTACTTCAGCGCGGATTACGTCATCTTCGATAGAGTCTTTAATAGTCTCATGACCTGCAAGCACACCAAGGTATGCCGTTACCAAGTGACCCGTGTTTAGCGTGAACAGTTTACGCTCAACGAAAGCCATTAAGTTATCAGTGCATTCCATACCTGGAATGTTTGGAATCTCACCTTTGAATTGTGTTTGGTCTACGATCCACTCGCTGAACGTTTCAACCGTTACCGCTAGAGGGTCTGTTTCGCCCGCTTCTGCCGGTGGAACAATACGGTCAACCGCAGAATCAACAAAGCCAATGTGCTCTTCAGTGAACGCTTTCATTTCATCAGAAAGGTGCTCTAACACGGCTGCTTTTAATTGGCTAGTACCGCGAACCATGTTCTCTGCCGCGATGATGTTCATTGGTGCAGTGTTGTTTGCTGCTGCACGCTTTTCAATGCCTTGAGCGATAGACTTAGAGATGATTTTAAGAACCGTAGGGCCTACTGCTGTCGTCACAAGATCAGACTCAGCAATGCAATCTACTACTGCGCTTGTCGCTGAGTTTACTGCTGTCACGTTCTTAACAACTTCGACAACACACTCTTCGCCAACAATCTTAACTGGGTATTCTTGGCGTTCAATTAACGCATTTACAACCGTTTCATTTACGTCAGCAAACGTAACCTTCATACCAGCATCAGAAAGAAGCTTACCAATGAAACCACGACCGATATTACCTGCACCAAAATGTAACGCTTTCATAATTTTGACCTTATAAATATTTGAATCTAGATAGCTAACTGCTCAACAACATGCCTTGACGATGTGCCCTAGGCATTAAGCAGTAAGCTATTCAGACTGAATCTTGTTAGAAAGATTAAGACCGAAAATGAGGCCAGTAGGGGGATACCGGCCTCCTTCACTCAGGAGCTTGACTAGAGCTTTTTAGTTTCCGTTGAGAATACGCAGAACATCAGCAGGGTTTGTTGTGTTCTGTAGGCACTCCACAGCTTCTTCATTATCGAGTGAATTGGTAATAGCCATCAGCACCATATTGTGCTCATCGCCTTGTGCGGCAATACCGATAACCATCTTCGCGATGTCGTCTTCATCTTCACCCCACTGAATACCTTCAGGGTACTGACAGAAAACGATGCCGGTTTTTTGTACGTACTGTTTCGCTTCGATTGTGCCGTGTGGTACTGCGATAGACTCACCTAGGTAAGTAGACACAAGCTCTTCACGAGCAAACATGCCATCTACATATTCTGGTGATACGTTGCCAAGTTTTACTAATTGTTCGCCAGCAAACTTGATTGCGTCTTCTTTTTGAGTCGCTTTAAGGCCAAGGAAGATGCTGTCGTCAGTCAGTGCAAGCTTGTTGCCTTCTTGCGCTGGAGCTGCTGCAGGAGCCGGAGCTTCTACTTTCGCTTCACCACTTTGAGCATCGACAAGCTCAGCAACTAGTTGGTCGTATACGCCGCCGTCTAGGAAGTTGCTTAGAGACATATGCATCGCACCTGGCACAGTGCTACGAGCACGGTCTGTTAGGTCTTTATGCGTAATAACGATTTGCGAATCAGCCGGTAGGTTGTTGATTGCGTAGTTGGTCACTTCAATGTCTAGGCCAGCTGTTGCTACTTTCTTACGTAGTAGACCTGCACCCATTGCACTTGAACCCATACCCGCATCACACGCTACATAAACTGCTTTTACATCCGCTAGGTTTACGTTTGCTTCTGCTGCTGCACCTTTAGAAGACGCTTTCATGTCTTTCATTTGTGCTGAAGCTTTCTCTAGTGAATCTTCCTCATCATCTTGCGCTGATGTTTTAAGAAGGATTGACGCTACAACAAACGATACTGCCGTTGCTGCGATAACCGATAGAATCACGCCGATGTAAGAGCCTTTTGGCGTCATCAGTAAGACTGCGAAGATAGAACCTGGAGATGCTGGAGAGATAAGGCCAGAATCGAACATTACGTTAGTGAATACACCCGCCATACCACCTGCGATTACCGCAAGAATTAGACGTGGGTTCATTAGAACGTAAGGGAAGTAAATTTCGTGGATACCACCTAGGAAGTGGATGATAGATGCACCAGCAGCAGATTGCTTCGCGCTACCTTTACCAAACACCATGTAAGCAAGTAGAAGACCAAAACCAGGACCTGGGTTTGCTTCGATTAGGAAGAAGATTGAGCGACCCATCTCTTCAGATTGCTGGATACCTAGTGGAGAGAAGATACCGTGGTTGATTGCGTTATTTAGGAATAGAATTTTCGCAGGTTCAACAAAGATAGATGCTAGAGGTAGTGCACCCGCTTCTACCATTGCGTTTACGCCAGCCGCAAGTCCGCCAGACAGAATCTTAACCGCAGGACCAATCACGATGAACGCGATGATCGCACAGATCATGCCGATGATACCCGCAGAGAAATTGTTCACTAGCATTTCGAAACCACTCTTCACTTTACCGTGAACAGCTTCATCAAATTTCTTAATTGCGATACCACCTAGTGGACCGACAATCATTGCACCCATGAACATTGGGATATCAGTACCAACGATAACACCCATTGTTGTGATAGCGCCAACTACCGCACCGCGGTCACCACCAACCATTTTACCACCGGTGTAACCAATCAATAGTGGCAGTAGGTATGTAATCATAGGACCAACCATTGATGCTAACGTTTCGTTAGGCCACCAACCCGTTGGGATGAATAGTGCAGTAATGAAACCCCACGCAATAAATGCGCCGATGTTTGGCATTACCATATTGGATAAGAAACGACCAAAGTTTTGAACCTTAATCTTTGCTTCTGGTGATAACATAGGTAGAACCCCGTAATGTATTGGTTGGTCAAATGACCGAAAGTGTGTACTCAAAAGTCGATTAAAATGTATCACAACATTTCCAAAATGCACCTTAGCCCAGCTTTCGTGACAACCATCACACACGAAAAACACTTTCGGGTTAACAAGCACACCTTAGATCACAAAAACACCATGAATTTAAATTACAAAGCCAAATTAATGAGAATGGATATCATTAGCACACGATCAAGATCACATTTTATTTTGTAATACTTAAAAATAAATAGTGATCAAAATCACACTTAATAAAATATAGCATCTAAGATCTATATAAACCGTATAAAAGAACATCGTGTCACGTATATAAAATATGCACCCAGATGAGCAAAATCGCTATAACTGTAATTTAATTACAAATTGGACTACATTTTGCTAAAAATACAAAACGAGACCTAACGCTCAACTAAAAACATAGACCACTGAACTGCAGTTAGCATTGATAGATGTGATATGGTATTTACCAACGCTATCGCATCATATATATCTCCAACACCCATCAGCTGATCACTCCGCTATTTGAGAAAAGACTATGTCAGACAAAATTTCCACATCCGCACTCGCTAAACAAAAAGGCATAGAAGCTAAAGCTTTATTTAGCGATCTAAAAACAGCGGGCTATATTGTGCGTTCACAAGAGCGTTGGATTCTCACTGAGCGGGGAGAAAGCTTTGGTGGGGAATATGTCGAACACAAGAAGTTTGGTGTCTTTATTGTCTGGCCAGAGAAACTGCTTATCGATTTGGACTCATTCTCAGGAAAAACACTCACCGCCACCCAGCTTGGTAGCGCCTTTCAACTCAGCGCAAAGAAAATCAACTTACTGCTCAACGAGCTTGGTTGGATAACAAAAGAAGAAGACGGTTGGCATGTCACCTCTACAGGCTTAAAAGCCGGAGGTGAACAAAGAGAAGACAAAGCGACTCAAAACTTATTCGTGGTATGGCACGACTCACTGGTTCGCAATAAACGTTTAAAGCAGTCTGTTGTTGAATTCCTAGGGCATGATGCTGAAAGCCACTCGACCGATGTGTCATTCTCCAGTTTTCGTCAGAAATTTGAGGCGAAGCACCGAAGCTTAGATGGGCATTATGTTCGTTCAAAGGGAGAACTGATCATCGATAACTGGCTTTATATGGCAGGAGTGGTTCATGCGTACGAGCGTCCGCTTCCGATATCAAAAGAAGTGATCAGCGATTTTTATCTACCAAGTGGCAAAGTATACATCCAGTTCTGGGGAACCGATTCTGCGCCAATCGCCGAAGATAAACGTGAAGCGACGAGAAAAATCTATGAAGAGCATGGTTTTGGTCTAATCGAAATCACGCCAGAAGATATCCCCAACCTAGACAGCGTACTTCCGCCATTATTGCGCCAATATGGTATCAAGGCTTACTAAGCTACTGAATCTAGAGATTCCACCTCCATTAAGATCACATTTATCGAATCATTATGGACATTATTAACCATAGTGATTTGATATGTTCGCTATTTTTCCCGAGTCATTCTTCTATTATCTTACACCCATCGACTTGAGCTACCGCAGATACTCGATTTATTGGGGCATGTTCGATAACTATTTAGACGTTCAATCTATAGAGATTCGTTTAAATTCGTTATCCGTTTATTGTTGACGTGACTGAACATAAAACCCTACAACATTTATTATTGATAGATATTAGGATTCAACATGACTCATCCAATCATTACTGATCTAAACACTCGTTACACAGCTAAAAAATACGATGCAGAAAAACGCATCTCTGCGGAAGACATGGAAGTAATCAAAGAAGCACTTCGCTTGTCAGCTTCTTCTATCAACTCTCAGCCTTGGAAATTCATCATCATTGAGAGTGACGCAGCAAAACAACGCTTCCACAATACTTTCGAAAACATGTTCCAGTTTAACCAACCACATGCGAAAGAAGCGTCACACACGATCCTGTTTGCTCACGATCCTAAGTACACTAAAGAGAAATTCGCGAAGCGTGCTGATACAGAAGTAAGCTCTGGTCACTTACCAGCTGAAATGTACGAGCAATTCTTAGGTGCTTACGCATTCGCAGAAATGAACACAGACGAAACAGGTTTCAACGGTAACTGGACTAAGTCTCAAGTTTACATCGCACTAGGTAACACGCTGCACACACTAGCTCGTCTAGGTATCGCTTCAACACCTATGGAAGGTGTAGACGCAGCTATGATCAGCGAAGAGTTTGCTGACGAACTAGAAGGTCACGTTGTTGATGTAGCGCTGGCTATTGGCTACCACAAAGACGGCGAAGACTACAACTACGGCAAACCAAAAGCGCGCCTAGCTCTTGATGAAGTCGTTACTACGCTATAACAGACACTACGCTGTAAATAGCTGACACAAACAAATCGCACTGCTTTATTTGGCCAGACGCTCGTCTGGCCTTTTTTGCATTTGAAGCCGACCAACCTAACCTATCAGCAACTAAAAGTTTACCGCGAGACCCACGTACACATTATCGTTGTACTCAAAGTCCTCACTTGTTTCTTTATAACCCGTCCTAAATGTCATCGCACCTCGCGTGTAACCAAGCTCGGCTCCATACACAAAAGCCGTATCAATATCGTCATTGAAGTAATGAACACCACCAATTGGCGCGAAGTAAAAATTGCCATATGGGAACTGTGGTTTGATGTTCACACCAAACGAATGCACGTCATCACTGTACTTTGCGTATTCAAGCTCGTAGCCAAAATCAAGCTCAGCACTTGCGGGAAAGTAGAAGCCATATTGAAAGGCGTATTTTGAATCATTCGTGAGAAAGTCGCCACCTAGATATACCGTTGACTCAGCAAAAACCATGCTTGGCAATAAAGCAGCGAAGGTAAGTAATTTCTTCAACATTTCTTTTCCTATTCAGACATTATTTAAACAAGCTAAAACTATCATGCTGTTTAGATACAGACTGTAAGAGGCTGTAAGCACCGCAATGTCCAATTGACACGAATGATTCACTTTAAATACAAAAACTTCTGAGTCATTTAGACTCAACACCAAGCTCAAAAAGCAAACAAACACAATTAAAACAACAATTTAAAAACATGGCACAACTAGTGCAATGAGAGCCTTAGATATTTCAATAAGGTATTATCATTATGACTATTCACGTTAAATCAAATGTTCATTGGGTCGGCGTCCACGATTGGGAAACCGAGCACTTCCACGGTAAGGAATACCACATGAACAAAGGTACGAGCTATAACTCATACCTGATCCGTGAAGAGAAGACAGTGCTTGTCGATACTGTCGATCATCGCTTTACTGAGCAATTCCTTGCAAACCTAGAGATGGAAATCGATATCAATGAGATCGACTACATCATTTGTCAGCACGCTGAAGAAGACCACTCAGGCGCGCTCTCTGCGCTGCTTGCTAAAATTCCGAACACGCCGGTTTATTGCACTGAAGCGGGTGTAAACTCCATTGTTGGTCACCACCACCAACCAGACTGGAATTTCAGAACCGTCAAAACCGGTGACACTCTTGATGTCGGTAACGGAAAGCAACTTATCTTCGTAGAGATGAAAATGCTGCACTGGCCAGACTCAATGGCGACTTACTTAACTGAAGATGAAATCCTGTTTAGTAACGACGCTTTCGGCCAACACTACTGCGACGAAAACCTGTTCAATGACCAACTAGACCAAGTTGAGCTGCATGAACAATGTCTGCGTTACTTCTCGAACATCCTGACGCCGTTTGCGCCGCTGGTTAAAGCAAAGATTGAAGAAGTGCTGAGCTTAGGCGTGCCGATTGATGTCATTGCTACTTCTCACGGCTGTATTTGGCGTGACAACGCGACTCAAATCGTTGAGCAATATTACGAGTGGTCGAAAGCCTACAAAGAAGATCGTATCACGATTGTCTACGACACCATGTCCAACAACACTCGCATGATGGCTGACGCGATCGCAAAGGGTATCCGTAAAGGCAGCCCAGAAACGGCAATCAAGGTCTTCAATATTTCTAAGCACGACAAGAATGACATCCTTGCCAATGTCTTCCGTTCAAAGGGTGTGCTTGTTGGGTCATCGACCATGAACAACGTGATGATGCCGCAAATCGCCGCGCTACTTGAAGAAATACACGGCCTGCGCTTTGCAGGAAAAAGAGCCGCAGCATTTGGATCTTCAGGTTGGACTGGCGGCGCAGTAAAGCGCATCGATGCTCGCTTACGTGAAGCCAACTTCGAGGTGAGCGCACCTCAGCACATCCACTGGAAACCAGATACAGACGCACTTCGTCAATGTATTGATTACGGGATGACACTGGCCGAGGTTTGGCGCACCGATGCGGACGAGGTTAGTGAGCCTAAACAAGTTGAGCGCAACGTTCAACGTATTGAATCAGCACCGACAAGCACCCCAACAGAGCTAAAAGACACGGCAGAGCAGAAGTCAGAAGAAGCGCAAGATAAGCCTGTACATAGCGCAGATTGCACTTGCTGGCGCTGTACTGTGTGTGAATGGGTGTACGACCCACAACTGGGTGAACCCTACCAAGGCGTTGAACCAGGAACACCATGGGCACAAGTGCCAGATGATTTCCTTTGCCCTGAATGCCATCTAGGTAAAGAAGTGTTTGTGGAGAAGTAACATGTCGAACATTGTGATTGTGGGCGGTGGTTTCGCCGCCCTACAAACCATAAAGATGGTACGTAAAATTGACCAAGATGTCGCGATTACCATGATCACGGCAGATGCAGGGGTTGAGTACAGTAAGCCGAATCTTTCACACGCATTCAGCCAGGCTCAAACACCACAGTCGTTAGCCGTTAATAACGCTCAGCAATTGGCTGAGCAGTACAACGTAGTCATCAAAACCAAGGCTTTCGTCAGTGAAATCGATACCAAGCAGCAGTGTGTTCATGTTGACGGGCAAATTATCCACTATTCGAAGTTGGTATTAGCAACGGGGGCTACACCTTTCATACCACCAGCGGAAGGGCTTAAACGCAGCGCGACCATTACGTTAAATAGCTTGGAAGAGTTCGAGAAACACAAAGCTCAGATCGATGAAGCTCAACGTATCACTGTGATTGGTGGAGGCTTGATTGGGGTCGAGCTTGCATTCGACCTTCAAACTGCGGGCAAAAATGTCACGATTATCGAACCCGCAAGTTATCTGTTGAATAACCTAGTGCCGCCTTTCGTTTCACTTGAGTTGGAACGGGAGCTGGCAAAAGCAGGGGCTACCGTCGAAACCGACTCTGCGATTTTTCGAGCGACTTATCTTCATGATGGAGTCAGGCTACAAACTACCGCTTCTCGATTAATACGAGCAGATATCGTGATCGCCGCAGCAGGGTTAAGGCCAAATACGGCTTTAGCCACGCAAGCGGGAATCGAGGTCAACAGAGGTATTGTGGTCGATGACACCCTGAAAACCAGCGCCAACAATGTGTATGCGATTGGTGATTGCGCTGAATTTGAAGGGCGTGTGATGGCTTATCTACAGCCAGCAATCTTGTCGGCAAACGTGTTGGCGAAGCAGCTGACTATGGATACACGAGAGGTCAAAGTGGGTGAAGCAAAGCTCAGCTTGCCTCATATGATCACCAAGGTGAAAACACCGAGTTACCCGATTCAGCTGGCAGGGCGCAATATTCACACAGCTCAGAGCTGGGAAACTCGATTCGATCCTAAAGGCATTGTCACCAAAGGCTTCAATGAAGATAACAAGTTGGTTGGATTCATTGTCACAGGAGAGCACATCAAGGCTGCATTTCCTTTACTAAAGGAGTTGCAAATAAGTTCACCATCATAAGTACAAAGGTGTGAAAGCAGTCGGCTCATTACATAGTTCGGCTGTATTCAACACAAAAATGCACATCAAATTCGGGAAAATTTGATGCTTATACTAGAGAAACTCGAGTATAAGCAAGCAATAAAAAAGCCAGTCAACAGACTGGCTTTCTTGTATTCATCTAAGTGCGATAAGCTCATTGCATTTAAGCAAAGGCGAACATTAACCGATAAACGAGATGTAACCTTGAAGGATAATCAGGTTAACGATATCGATAAAGAAGGCACCAACAATTGGCACAACCATGAAGGCTTGTGGCGATGGACCGTATCGATTCACCAAAGAACCCATGTTCATTACTGCCGTTGGTGTTGCACCTAGGCCGAAACCACAGTGACCACCCGCCATAACCGCTGCGTCGTAATTAGAACCCATTACTTTGAACGTCACAAAGTAAGAGAAAATACCTAACACCACCGCCTGAACCGCAAGGATAGCCAAGAACGGAATCGCAAGATCAAAGATGTTCCAAAGCTTAAGGCTCATTAGCGCCATTGCTAGGAACAGTGACAATGACACCGTACCAAGAATATCGACCGTTTCGCTGTCAGTCTTATGCAGCTTAGTCACTTCAAACACGTTAGTGATGAACACACCAATAAACAACGCGTAAACGAAGTCAGGAATCATCAACCAAGAAATTTCAAAAGTCGCCACCCACTGCTCTAGGTACTTCGCACCCGTGATACAGATAAGAAGGATGAACAACACTTCAATCACCTTCTTCGCCGTCACTTTGTCTTCTTCATACTCGTTGTAAGTAACAAGTTCAGGGAAGCGTTCGTGCGTTTGCGTGCCAGTACCGTACTCAGATTCAAGCTGGTTTTTGTCAATCAACTTTTGCGCTACTGGGCTACCGATAATACCACCGATAATCAAACCAAAGGTCGCTGAAGCCATTGCGATTTCTAGCGTATTTGCAATACCAAACGTGTCTGCAAAGGTTTGAGACCAAGCCGCGCCTGTACCGTGACCACCCGAAAGCGTGATAGAGCCAGCAATCAAACCCATCAAGGGTTCAAGGCCTAGTGCCGTTGCTAAGGTTACGCCTACACCGTTTTGGATAATGATGTAAACCGACGCTACCCCTAAGAATAGGAATACTTTAGCACCACCTTTTATCAGCTGCGTGTAGTTCGCCGCAAGACCGACCGTTGCAAAGAACATCAACATAAACGTGTTCTGCAGGGGCAAAGAAAACTCAAGATCAAGGCCGTTAAAGTGCAGGGCTGTAATAGCAAAAGCGACAATCAAGCCGCCGACAATGGGCTCTGGAATGTTGTACTTTTTGAGAATCGGAAGCTTTGCATTGACGAAATGACCTAGAAACAAAACACTAATCGCGATTAGGAAGGATTCTAATGGTCCAATTGAAATTAATTGATTCATATAACCTCTATTTTTTTACGTTCTCATCTTCCCTAATGAGTCTAGTTTTATCTGTAATTATTTGTGCTGCTCTACCTATATTTATACAAACTGGAGAGAAAGTGTGGATTCGAAAAGCGAACACATTACTGCGATCGCTTAGTGCCATGTTAGTAGCACGTTAACTTTTATAGGAGATAAAAGGATTTGTGACAACAATCACCTCCTAAAAGTTGAAAACGGCGTGAGTATCTATGCCGCTGACTCTGCTTTCTTAATACCTAAAAAAGCAAAAAGGAGCTATTTCTAGCTCCTCTTTCATCACCATCGCTGGTAATTAGAATTTTTTCGGTGCGTAACCAGTCATAACCTCAATACGAAGTTCTTTACCGATCTTCGTCATTGGGTGAACAATGACGAGTCCTTTAACAGACTTTTTAAGTTTACCCATATCCGCTTGCTCAGCCTTAGTGATCTCACGGCTAAATGGCATATCAACCAGAGACTTACGCTCTTGGTTCACATCGTAGCTTTCTTTGTGTTTAAGCTGGGCAATTTTCTTAGTTAGCTTCTTAATCTCTTCCTCGAACTGACGAACAACAGGACGATCATTACGAGTTTTAGCAGCATCTAACTTGTGGCGACACTTGTCTAGACGGTTGTTAATTTGTTGAAGTTCGTTTTTAACACTCATAATAATTTCCTAAGATTAAACAAGCCAATTCGGATTGGGGCGCGGAGTATAGCACAAGGGTTCTGTTGAACCGAAATTTATCTGTTAATTACCAACAGAAACGAATCACATCGACACCGCTCATTCAGCTCACCTATTCTTTGTGGCGAACCTCTAGGCGGATTATTCCTTGATAGGATAGCGCCTACATCAAAAATTGCAGTCCTCGATGCATCAAAATTCCGTCTAAACTTATACTCTAACGCAGTAACTAAATCAGGGTACACAGCTTGGAGTTGTTACCCCCAGCACGACTCTGACTCACAACGCAATCACAAGGATAGCCGATGACATTATTGAAACGAACATTGACCTGCAGCCTAGCCCTGAGTGCAATGTTTGCCACAACTTATGCATCTAGTGAACAAACTACCCAAAGTAACCTAATCGTCGAGTACTCCACACCGCAAAATACCGAAGAAGAGCAGCTCAAACGAGAGATTCAAAGCAGTGGCGTTAATGACACAGTGGTCGACCTATCCAACCAACTGTTCATGTTTGAGAAGCCATTAACCATTCAATATGGCGGGGAAGAAGGACCACTCTACGATCCACAAAACCATCAAGTGCTGATCCCTTATAGCTTTTACGCTGAGTCACTCAATTATTTCGAGAAGAACCAATACGAAAAAGAGTATGGGAAATCTGCGCAAACCGGCGCTATTGATACCTTGCTGCACACTCTGCTGCACGAAGCTGGGCATGCGTATATCGAAGATCAGAACATTGCCATATTGGGTAAAGAAGAAGATGCAGTTGATAACCTAGCAACCGTGCTACTGCTGAACTACGTAGAGCATGGGGCTGATGCCGCTATCAGCGCAGCAGACATGTTCGCTTTCGAGTCAGAAGACCGCCCCGAGTATTACGACTTGGGGGAGTACATCGACGAGCACAGTTTCGACCTGCAGCGTTACTTCTCCACACTATGCTTGGTGTATGGCAGCGATCCTGATGCCTATAAGAACTTGCTCGATGAAGTGGAAAATGACTATTTGAAAGACAGAAAAGAGTTCTGCGTTGAGCACTTTGATGTGATCAATGAAAATTGGCATCAGTATTTAAAAGAGAGTGACGATGCTTAGATACTTAGATACTTAGATACTTAGATACTTGAAGGTTAGTGTCGAGAACGAGACAAAACGGCTTTGGAATCAAATTCCAAAGCCGTCACTCGATAGGTGTGCTTACGTGTTAAGAGTTAACCCTAGACCTTCACTTTATACTTCAGATCTTGAGCTTCATCGCCGGTCATGCCTCGAAATCCCCAGCAGTGCGATGGCTGTTCCTTAATAGTGATTTCAATATCAATTGGAGAGATAGCTAACTGCTTCTCTATCTCAGAAAATATCTTCTTAATTAAGCGCTTTTTGGTGTTTACCGCTCGACCTTCCATCATATTTATCTCAATGACGGTATAGGCTTCTGTTCTTCCTTCCGGGTAAAAGAAGTCATCTCGTTCCAATGGCACAAACCGATGTGCTCGCTTGTCATCGGGTAAACCCATTTCACTGTTTAAGCACTGCTGCAACACATTAGAGAGCTGCAACTTAATTGGATTTAAGCACTCTTTGATACCATAAATAACAATCATGACCATTCCTTTGATGCGATGTTAGGTATAGAAGAACGTCAGATAAAAGCATCGTCTGGCAACTACCCATTCGCTTACTATTTGTTCATATATTACCTAATGACGCGTATGAGAAAAGGTAAAAACAATGAATTTATGAACAGGTGCAACAAAATACCTATCCCTTTGCAAACATAAGCCGAAGCGAATTGATCGAACACCACCCTCCCCGCGTATATCTTCTCAAATCACATCTGAACTAAGGAGTACTATGTGCCGAATTCACCTAGGAAGACCACGCGGACAGACGCCGAACCAGAAACACCCGTAGAGTCTTCTCTAGAGCTCGCAGTGTTTCCTCTCCCCATCTTCCTTCTACCAGGAGGCAGACAAAGACTGCGCATTTTTGAGCCAAAGTACCTCGCGATGGTTGCTCACGCAGCGCAGGGAGATGGTTTCATTATTGCCACTCAAGACAACTCTAACTCTGGTCACCTCAGCTCTTGGGGAACAAAGGTATGCATCGTTGACTTCAATATGTCGGATGACCAAATCTTAGAAATTGATGTCGAAGGCGAAAAGCTGGTGCAATTGCATGGGTCGTTTCGAGACGACGATGACCTGATTAAAAGTAAGTTCAGATCGTTGCCACACTGGCCAGCCCATGAATATAAAGTGCCTAACGTGTTTACCGCTTTTTTGGTTCAGTTGTTTCGCGACCACGATTCGATAAGAACACTCTATCCCACTCCAGATTTCGAGAGCCCACAATGGATTTGTGCGCGATTGCTCGAAATGATGCCTATCCCATTGGAAAAGAAAACAGAATTTACTGAGCCAGCCAGTTTTCCGTCTCTAGTTCCTTTTTTGAATCAAATCATTACGGGGCAATAAGCATTTTTCTTCACTATAATTTTGTATAGTGGAAATTAATCTAATTAAAGTGATCCCGACTTTCTCGTTTCACGTAGTGCCTATCAAATTCGCATGATGGTTAGTTACTATGCAAGTGGAAAGCAGAAGTTCAGGGAACGGCAAGGAGCATGTCATTATTCCCGATAACAAAGTACCTACAGACAACAAAGTACCGACAGAGCTCTCGAGCTGGTTGGTGTTGGTTGGTACAGACCGAGACAAGCAGGCATTCACCTGTTTGTTTAAGTTTTTCGCTCCTAAGATTAAGCGTTTTGGCATTAGTAAGTTAGGCGGTGAAGCTGCTGCCAACGAGCTAGTTCAAGACACGATGACTAATGTTTGGAAGAAAGCGCATCTCTACAATGTAGATAAAGGCGCTGCGACCACTTGGGTCTACACGGTAATGCGTAATGCAGCGTTCGACATGTTGCGCAAAGTGAAAGCGAAAGCCGAACAAACGATAGCCGACGATATCTGGCCGATAGATGCGATGGTAGCCGAATCTCAAAGTGAAGATTTGCCATTCGGTGATCATTTGATGAGTCGACACGTAATGACCCAGATAGAGAAATTGCCTCTTGCTCAAAAAACCATCGTCAAAGGTGTTTATTTTCAAGAGCTCTCTCAAGAGCAACTCGCTCAGCAACTTGGCGTCCCACTTGGAACGGTGAAATCACGTCTGAGACTCGCTTTAGCCAAATTAAAAGTTCACATGGGGGAACAAGACCATGATTAAACATCACCCAAACGCGGCAATCTTGAAAGACTTCGTCGATGGCACGTTGGCTGATTCAGTTTCTCTGATTGTTTCTAGCCATGTAGAACTGTGTGAACACTGCCAACAACAAGTTAAGCAGCTTACCGCTGAAGCGGCGAATAGTGCATTTGACGCAGAGCCAGTATTCTCAAATGAAGATCTAGACAGCTTCTCAACGGACGACATGGACTTTGATTTTGACGCGATTGAGCAAATCACAGCCGATGCTTCACAGTCAGTTGAAGTGATTCCAGAGGTCCAGAAAGTAACCGTCGCCGACACGACATTCACAATTCCTCGCGCCCTCAACTCAGTCGCGAGAAAGGACTGGATGAACCTAGGCAAAATTTCACGAGCAAGACTCGATTTTGCTGACGAAGCACACCACACCAGCTTGTTGCACATCGACAAAGATGGACAAGTGCCTTGCCACACCCATAAAGGCTTCGAGATCACGCTTCTTCTAGAAGGCAGTTTCGAAGACGAAATGGGCGTCTACAACAAAGGTGACTTCATCTGGTTGGATGGCAATCACACTCATCAACCTGCAACAAAAGAAGGTTGTGTCTGTTTAACCGTTTCAAGTGATGCGTTGTACTTCACTAAAGGCGTGAGTCAACTGTTCAACCCACTAGGTAAATACATTTATTAGATTGAAGTATTTACTGGCCTCGTCACAAGACTCGCACAGTTGGCTAGGTAGAAAAGTAAAAACCGAACTAAAGTAATGTGGAATAAGCAACAAACCACATAATACAAGAATAACGATGAGCAATGATCGTAAGGAATTGACCAATGGATAAAAAAATAAAAATAGGCATCAGTGCATGTGTCGCCGGTCATAAAGTTCGGTTCGATACTGGACACAAACGTTCTCGCTTCTGCACAGACGATCTTGCAGATTATGTAGAGTTAGAACCGGTTTGTCCTGAAATGGGCGTCGGCCTTCCAACTCCTCGCCCAACCATTCGTCAAACAAGAATGTTAGATGACATCATTCACGTTTCTCGCCCAGATGGTTCAGGTGATGTGACCAACGAACTGATCGAGTTCGGTCAAAACTACTCAAAGAACAACCAACACATTGCTGGCTTTATTGTGTGTCAAAAAAGCCCAACTTGTGGCATGGAGCGCGTGAAGGTGTACCACCACCATGGTCGCGGCTCTGAATCGACTGGCGTAGGCATGTTCACCCAACAAATTATGGACGGTAACCCGTTACTTCCCGTTGAAGAAAACGGCCGCCTTAACGATCCCATTTTGCGTGAAAACTTCATGACTCGAGTGTTCACTTACCAAAAATGGCTCGATCTCGTGGATGAAGGTGTGACCAAACACAAACTGATTCAGTTCCACAGCGCTCACAAGTACTTAGTCATGTGTCACCACGTTGAGGGATACAAAAGTTTAGGCAAACTGTTAGCGGGTAATGAGTTAGACATCGACGAATTGGCGGCTCAATACATCGAAGGTTTGATGAAGGCGTTATCGCATCATGCTAATCGAGGCAGTCACGCCAATACGCTGCATCACTTGCAAGGTTACTTTAAGAAACAACTGAGTAGCGCTCACAAGCAAGAGCTGACCAACCAGATCGATTCTTTCAGAGAGGGCGTGATTCCACTGCTAGTACCGCTGACACTGATCAATCACTACCTAATGGAATACCCAAACGAGTACTTGGAATCACAGGTTTACCTAAACCCTCACCCACAAGAACTTAAGCTGAGATACGGATATTGAGCGACATTTTATGGATACGACGAGACCTGAGGATTCACGATAACCCAGCGCTCGTCGCAGCAATTGAAAACGGCGTATCTATCGCCGTTTTTATTTCAACCCCACAGCAATGGCAGCAACACCACCTTGCACCAATCAAAGCTGATTTCATCTATCGTCATCTAAAACAACTCGATTCCCAGCTCGCTGAATTTGGGATGACTTTGCTTCACCTGAAAGCGACCGATTTTGACGACCAATCCAGACAGCTCATCGATTTGTGCCAGCAGCTTGATGCCAAGTGCGTCTACGCAAACTCTGAGCCTGAGGTCGATGAACAGGCTCGCGATAAAAAGCTAATTTCAAGCGGCTTAAACCTGAAGATCAGCGATTGTGACGTTATGCTGCCACTCGGTAGCGTTCTCAACAAACAAGGCGAGATGTTCAAAGTCTTTACGCCCTTTAAGAACGCTTGGTTAAAAGAAGTTCAGGTGAAAGGCATCATCTGCAGTCCAGCTCCTGTCGAGTCAGCTGAACGTTCACAAACACAGCTTCCTGACGACTTACAAGCCTTAACCCTCTCCGTTGACTATGATTTCGACTTTCCTCGTGTGGATTCGAGTCGCTGGCCATTAAGCCAAGATGTATTGGGCAATGTGATCCCCAATTTCTTAGGCAATAAAGTCAACGACTACGCACGTCTGAGAGACATTCCCTCAGTTAAAGGGACATCAGGGCTATCGCCTTATTTAGCGATTGGCGCCGTGAGCCCACGTTGGTTAGCGATTCAATTGATTCAGCAACAGCCCGATCTGTTATTTGATACGCAATTACCGGCCTTTTGTTGGCTCAATGAATTGATTTGGCGAGATTTTTATAAGCATTTGATGTTCCACCATCCTAAACTGGTTAAAGGTGCTAACTTTCAGCAAAAATACAATGGGTTAGATTGGTATCACGATCATCCTAGCTTCAAAGCTTGGTGCGAAGGAAAAACAGGATATCCATTGGTCGATGCAGCAATGCGTCAACTGGTTGAAACGGGCTGGATGCACAACAGGCTAAGAATGGTGGTGGCAAGCTTCCTAACCAAGCACCTGCTTATTGACTGGCGTTGGGGCGAACGTTTCTTTATGTCACACCTTATCGACGGTGACTTTAGTGCCAACAATGGTGGCTGGCAGTGGGCTTCAAGTACGGGCTGTGATGCTCAACCTTACTTCCGAATTTTCAATCCAATCACTCAGAGTGAAAAGTTTGATCCAAAAGGAATTTTTATTCGTAAGTACATACCAGAGCTGCAAAATATCCCAGATAAGCATGTGCATTTCCCACATGAATTTATCGCTAAAAACGGAATAGACAGCGAATACTGGCAACCCATCGTTGAGCATAAAGAAGCACGATTGAGAGCCTTAGCCTTCTTCAAATAATTAGAGTGAATATTATGGATAACTCTCTATGGCTTGATAACTTTCTCAACATGTATCAAGAACTCGGAACCGACAATTTCGACGTGCTTAAGACGGTTTATCACCCTGATATTGAATTCCAAGATCCGCTGCATCATGTCAGCGGTATTTCGGCGCTTACGCACTACTTCGAGAACCTCTACACCCAAGTAACCAGCTGTTACTTTCATATCGAACACACTTTCGAAGCGAACGACGAAGCTTCTGTTTACTGGACGATGCAATTTGCTCACAAGCAATTAAATGGGCAAAAGCCGATCGAAGTACAAGGACACAGCCACGTTAAGATGCTCGACGGTCAAGTGGTCTACCACAGAGACTACCTCGACGTCGGCTCTATGTTGTACGAACACATTCCAGTGCTGGGCTGCGCGATCAAATCCATCAAAAAGAGGGCGAGCCGATAATGCGTATTATGATTACAGGCGCGACCTCAGGTATCGGCCAATCCCTCGCTAAAGATTATGCTCAGCAAGGGCATCAGGTGATTGCTTGTGGCCGTAACCCAGAAAAGCTGCAAGCCTTAGTTGATTCGCACGAGACAGACGTCGCGCATTCATCCATTACGCCGCTTTGTTTCGACCTGACTGATTACCACAACTTCCCAGAACTCGACCAAGACAAACCGCTCGATCTGCTGATTTTAAATGCGGGTGATTGTGAGTACATCGACGACCCAGTGAACTTTGATGCCGAGCTGTTCGAGCGCGTCATCAACATAAACCTAATTTCAATTGGCTACGCTCTTAAAGCCTGGTTAAAAAACATCAAGCCCGGCGGCCGTTTGGTTTTAGTCAGCTCCAGCGCCAGCTTTTTACCTTTGCCAAGAGCCGAGGCTTATGGCGCTTCAAAGGCAGCCCTCACCTACTTAGGCAGAACACTTTCGGTTGATCTGGCAACGCACAACATTCATGTCTCAATTGTGCACCCAGGCTTTGTTGAAACGCCATTAACCGAGCGAAATACGTTCTCTATGCCTATGATTATTAGTAGTGAGGCCGCAACTCAGCGAATCGTAAATGGTATCGCTCAAGGAAAGAGTGAAATCGATTTCCCAAGACGATTCATCATGTTGATGAAGCTACTAAGAATGCTTCCAACTCCAGTTTGGCAAAAACTCGCTTCAAGGATGGTATAACAATGAAGAAAATCGCCATTATTGGTTCAGGTATCTCTGGACTCACTTGCGCGCATATATTAGATAAGCACCACGACGTAACAGTATTCGAAAAGAATGATTACGTTGGGGGGCACACCGCGACCGTTGATATTGAACATCAAGGCTCGGCGTTTTCGATAGATACAGGTTTCATCGTATTCAACGATCGAACCTACCCGAATTTCAATCAGCTTCTAGAACAACTCGGTGTCGAAAGGCAACCGACTGAGATGAGCTTCAGCGTCCACAACACCACTACTAAGTTCGAGTACAACGGTCACAGCATTAATTCGTTATTCGCGCAGAGGAGTAACATCTTCAAACCTCAGTTCTGGTCTTTAGTGTCTGACATTCTCAAGTTCAACAAGCTGTGTAAGGCTCAGTTTGAAAGCAATGAATTCACACCAGACGTTACCCTTGGCAGTTTCCTACGCGATAACCAATTTTCCGACTTTTTCAGCCAGCACTACATCTTACCGATGGGCGCGGCGATTTGGTCGACAAGCTTGGAAGAGATGGAAGAGTTTGAGCTCAAGTTCTTCATCCAGTTTTTCTACAACCACGGATTGCTCGATATCGCAAACCGTCCTCAGTGGTATGTGATTCCAAAGGGATCGCGTTCTTATGTTGAAATCATCCTTTCACGCTTAAACAAACCCGTTGCACTCAATACATCGATTAAACAAGTGACTCGCCAAGAAACGGGCGTCACGATTGAATTTGAAGATGGCAGCACACAAGTCTTCGACGAAGTAATCTTTGCTTGCCACTCAGACCAAGCCTTACGTCTGCTTGGCGATGCGACAGAACAAGAGCAACAGGTACTGGGCGAGATCCCATACAGCCGTAATGAAGTCGTTCTGCACACCGATACTCGCTTACTCCCAGATAGAAAACTGGCTTGGGCAAGCTGGAATTACATGTTGGATGGCGACAGTAAACGACCTGCTTGTGTCACGTACAACATGAACATTCTGCAAGGCATCGAAAGCCAAGACACCTTCTGTGTCACCTTGAATCAAAGCGAAGCCATCGACCCAGAAAGAATCATTCGCAGCTTTGTTTATCATCACCCGGTACTTAACTCGAACACGGTCGAAGCTCAACACAAGCGTGAGCAGATCTGTGGTAAAAACCAGACGCACTTTGCCGGTGCGTACTGGTACAACGGGTTCCATGAAGACGGTGTCCACAGTGCACTCGATGTGACCAAACGCTTCGGTTTAGATTTGAGTACGAGTTCAGCGCTATGAACAGTCAAACCCTGACACCCGAGATGGGGATCGCATCCGAAAAGAGTGAAGAGCTCAGCGGTATCTATTGGGGTAACGTCAGACATCGCCGCTTTGGCGACATCACCCATGAGTTCAGTTATCAGCTGTATATGATGGGGTTAGATCTTGATGAGCTGCCCCAAACCACAGCGCGCAGTGCTCTGTTCGGAACTCGTTGGTACAACCCGATTCGCTTTGTCGAATCGGATTATCTCGCTGAAAAAAAAGAAAATGTCACCACGGATGAACCAAAATCACTTAAGCAACGTATAGCTTCCAAAGTGCAACAACTTGGTGGGGTTTGGTCTGATTCAAACCGTGTGACGATGCTGGCTCAGTGCCGCTGTTTAGGTATCTATTTCAGCCCAATCAACTGCTTCTTCTGTTTTGACGAAACTGGAGATTGTAAGTACATGTTGGCTGAGGTGAGCAACACGCCTTGGCGAGAAAGACACTACTATCTCATCGACATGCACCAAGAGTTGAAGGTAAAAAAAGAGTTTCACGTTTCGCCGTTCATGGACTTGAACATGACTTATTTTTGGAAAATTAAGCCACCAGCGAAACGCACGCTAGTTCACATCGAAAGCCGCCGAGACGACAAGCTTTTCGATGCGACACTGGCTCTGACGAAACAGTCAGTAACCAAGACAAACATTAGACGAACGGTATTCAAGATTCCGGCGATGACGATAAAAGTCGTGATGGGAATTTATTATCAGGCTCTCAAATTATTCCTGAAAAAAGTACCGTTTGTCGCGCATCCAGACTCAACGTCTTAAGCGCACATGAGAGAACTAAATTGAAGCTTGGGTTCGCTCTAACCAAGGAGCAGAACCCAGCTTAGTTGGCACAAAATATTAGAATGAGTTATCAGCGAGGTTTACATGGAACAGCTTGCCAAACAAAACAACAATATTGAACAACAAGCTAAAGCCGTTGCTGTTTCAAGCAACTGTAAATATCGAGCTTTAATCTTTAAGGTTTTAGAAAGCCTGCAATTCGCAACGCTCGAGATCATTGAGCGCGACCAGCATTCGGTGTTCGGTGATCGAGAAGCAGACTTGAAAGGTCGAATCGTGATTCATGATGCGACCTTTTTTAGAGATGTGGTCATCAACGGCAGTATCGGGGCATCTGAAGCGTACATCGATGGTAAATGGACCAGTCCAAATCTCACGCGTGTGATTCAAATCATGGCTCGCAACCAAGCCCAATTAGATGAGCTTGATGACAAGACACAGTGGATTTCTCGCATCAAAAACCTCTTGCTGCGTCGTAAGAATGCCAACACCGAACAAGGCTCTAAGCGAAACATTCTCGCACACTACGATATTGGCAACGAACTGTACGAGCGCTTCTTAGATAGCTCGATGCAGTACTCTTCCGCTATCTACAGCGAAGATGCAGAAACCTTGTCAAAGGCTCAACAAAACAAAATGAAAACCATCTGTGAGCGACTAGAACTGTCTGAGAAAGACTGCGTGGTCGAAATAGGCACAGGTTGGGGCGGCTTAGCCATCTTCATGGCACAACACTACGGTTGCCATGTCACTACTACCACGATTTCAGATGCCCAACATGCGCTTGCTGAACAGAGAGTCAAAGCGCTTGGTTTAACCGATAAAATCACCCTGCTTAAAGAGGATTATCGCAATCTCACTGGTGAGTACGACAAGTTGGTTTCGATCGAGATGATAGAAGCGGTCGGCCATGAATATCTACAAACCTTCTTTGAGAAATGTTCTTCACTGTTAAAGCCATCAGGCAAGATGCTGATTCAAGCAATTACTATTGCCGACAGCCGTTACGACAAATACCGCAAAGGTGTCGACTTTATTCAGAAGTACATCTTCCCCGGCGGTTGCCTACCTTCGGTTTCAGTGATGACCCAACACCTTGCGACCAGCACCGACCTTGTGGTTCAAGAAATTGATGACATTGGCCTGCACTACGCTCGAACACTGAATGATTGGAACATCGCCTTTGAAAATAGTTGGGAAGAGTTAGAGTCCCTCGGCTATTCAGAAGAGTTTAAGCGCTTGTGGATCTTCTACTTCTGCTACTGTGAAGGCGCATTCAAAGAGCGCGTGATCAGCACTCACCATGTAGTCGCAAGAAAACCTCGTTACTTTGGAGCAAAAGATGAAGCGGTTTTGGATTATTAATCTCGTACTGTTTCAAGCGACCTGGGTTTGCAGTGCCTTTTTTACCGCGCAAGCCCCGTTCGTCACACCACTGATTGTAGTGGTTCACTTCCTTCTATCACCGACTCGCAGTAGCGATCTGAAGATACTCATTTTATTACCATTGGGGCTGTTGCTTGATAGCCTCTTACTTCACTTCGGCGTGTTTGCCGTCGACTCTGAAATTGCGAATCAATCTTGGTTCCCGGTGTGGCTTGTCTGCCTGTGGATCATGTTCTTAATCAGTTTTAACCACAGCCTAAATTGGCTATTAAAATGCTCGAAAGTGATCTTGTTTGTCATAGGGTTCGTAGCAGGTACTAGTAGTTATTGGGGAGGCATCAAAGCCGGTGCTCTTCTTACTACTTGGCCAGATGCATCGGTAGTTGCTGCCCTTGCAATAAGTTGGGGGATTTTGTTGCCCTTACTGGTGGCCGCCTACTCCAACTTAATACAACCTAAAATGGCAATAACGAGGTGACTTATGGCTTATCCACGCAACCCGACACAAACGTTCAAACCTGAGCGCAGTATTGTTCGCCCTCATCAGCAAGCAAAAAACACACTTCTAAGCTTTATTACTCTTTCGTTAATTTTTGCTGCGCTCTTATTTGCCGGAAGCGTTAAAGCCTCTGCTGTCGATGATTTAAACAAACGTGGTCAGGGTGAAATGAGTTACCTGTTCTGGACTCTCTACTCCGCAGAATTCTACGCGACGCCAACCAACTCCGAACGAGCCTTAAAGCTTGAATATTACCGCTCTATCGATAGCAAAGACCTCGTAGACGCTACCGAAGATCAGTGGAACAAGCTTGGCTACTCTAACAGCAACATTCAACGTTGGTTGAAACCCTTGTACGCGATGTGGCCGAACGTGGAAGAAGGAAGCACACTCACGATTCGTGTCACTGAAGATAACGTGAGTCGTTTTTATTTCGATGAACAACCGATCGGCATCATTCAAGACAAGCAATTCGGCGAAGCCTTTCTAGCTATTTGGTTATCTGAAAACACCTCTGAACCCGGCCTTCGTAAACAACTTTTAGGTTTGAACAAATGAATCCAAAAACAAAAATAAAATTCGCTCTGGCATTTTTTTCACTCACTTGGCTAGTGGGCTGTGGTTCTGCAAGTTTAGAAGACCATGTCGACACTACGCCAGAGCTCAAGCTTGAAACCTTTTTTAATGGCGAGCTCATGGCTTACGGCATGGTGCTCGACCGCTCGGGTAACCTACTGCGCCGCTTCGATGCCAAACTGATCGCGACTTGGGACGGCGACAACGGAGAAATAAAAGAGTGGTTCTCTTTTGCTGATGGCGAGCGCTCAACACGCGTTTGGAATCTGCTCAAAACGGGCGAAAACACCTATTCAGGCACCGCCAACGATGTCGTTGGAACCGCTTATGGTGAAACCCAAGGTTCTGCGCTGTATTGGAAATATGATCTAGAAATTGAAGTAGACGGCAGCACCTATGAAGTGGTGCTCGATGATTGGATGTTCTTGATGGACGATAAACGCTTGTTCAACAAGACTGAGATGTCTAAGTTTGGCTTTAAAGTCGGAGAGGTCATCTTATACATCGAGAAGATCTGATTTAACTGCCGTTTTTGACTCTTAGTTTTAAAACGATGACTACATCTACAGTACTTAACAAAACAGCCTATAACGAAAATTGTGGGCTGTTTTGTTTAATCCCTCGAATAGCATACCTGCATGCTCAAGCCACTGTGCTAAGATGCGCCACCAGCATACAAATGGACTAGACTGACACTAAGCAGTCCCCATTTGTTTCGCTAAGCGTAGATTCCCTACCATGAATAATTGAAAAGGCTTTAAAGCATGAGCAAGTTGACCTCAGCGGAGCGTAAAGCTCGCGACAATGAACGTTTCTCACAACGCGTAAACGACCGCAGAGAAAAAGGTGAAGACGTAGTTGCTTACGCACTGACCAACAAAAAAGCTGTAAAATTCCTGACTAAGTCAGAGAAAAAACGTTTCAACGAAACGAGAGCGACTCTGCAAGAAGAGAAGCGAGTGAAAGAACAAGAAGAGCTTAACCGAATCGAAGACGCGTTCACGATCAAACAGTTCGACGACGAAAAATAATCACTTATGATTACTCAAAAGCGCTGGCTCTTATGCCGGCGCTTTTACTTGTTGGTTCGTTATTTTTTAACACTGTTATTTCTGACCAAACCAGTCGACTCTTAACGACTTTCCACACACTCTTATTCCCCCCTACCGCTCAACCTATCAACCTATCAACCTATCAACCTATCAACCTATCAACCTATCAACCTATCAACCAGGCTATCGAACAACTTTAGCCATAGATCTCAGAAAATCTTAGCCTAGCCCCTTACTATCTCGAATCAACTCTACAAATTGAAGACAGTATGATTTTAATTACCGGATCAAGCAGCGGTTTAGGCGCAGCTCTCGCGAAACAATATGCTAACGCCGCAACAGACGCTCAGCGCGTAGCCATCACAGGTCGCAATGCACAACGTTTAGCAGAAGTGGCGCAAGGCCTGCCTGCGAATACCATTAGCCAAGCGTGTGATCTCTGTGACCCGCACTCAGTGAGCGAGTTATTGGATGCGTTACCTGAAATGCCTAAACTGGTGATCCACAGTGCTGGCAGTGGCTACTTCGGTAAAATAGAACAGCAAGATCCAACCATCATCAGCGACATGCTGAAGAACAATATTGAGTCTTCGATCTTTTTGATTCGCGAGCTTGTGCAGCGCTACAAAGATCAATCGGTCACCATTGCTGTGGTGATGTCGACGGCGGCACAAGGTGCTAAAGCGGAAGAGTCCACCTACTGCGCGGCAAAGTGGGCCGTGAAAGGCTTTATCGAATCAGTAAGGTTGGAGCTAAAAGGTCACCCGATGAAAATCGTCGCGGTTTATCCTGGAGGAATGGCGACCGAGTTTTGGAATACAAGCGGTAAAGACATGGATACCTCGAGCTTTATGACCGCGCAAGAAGCAGCTCAGATGCTGCAACAGGCATTGACCAGCACAGAGCATGGATTCGTATCAGATATCACGATAAACCGTGGCTAACAGGTAAACATCTCGCCTAATCGGTAAATAGAGCGACGCGTTACCAAAGAAATGATTAGAGTAATTATTTGTGAGGGTGAGCATGAAAGTGTGCGACAATGCTCGGCGTAAATTCATATTCAAGGTTTATTATGAAACTTCTAGTTCGTAACCTATCGCGCTCTACATCTGAGCAAGACATCCGTGTGCTATTTTCTGAGTTTGGCTCAGTAAAAGAGTGCAGCCTAGTTTTAGACCAAGAAACTGGCGACTCAAAAGGCTTTGCTTTTGTTGAAATGCCAGAGCAAGAAGAAGCTAAAGCAGCACTAAACAAGCTGAACTTGTCAAAGCTTGGCAAAAACACGATTCGTGTAAAAGTAGCGAACTCTTAATCGAGTCAATGCTTCATAAGCCGCATGGCTTAGCTTAACAGCAGCACAGATGATAAAGCCCGTAACGATATGACGTTTTCCAGCGCAATATCGTTACGGGCTTTTTGCTGCTCGCAATTCTCTTTTCACACGATTTGGATACGCCTACAGACCTTCATGTTCATCAATCGCGCGTCTTGCTTCAGCCATTGAACATCCAGATTCCATCACCAGCTGAGCCACAGTCATTGAAGGTGTCGCGGCCAACAGAGATGCCAAACACACCACAGGTTTAGGCAGCACTTTGTCGATTGCAATTGCTATCCAACCGTCTTTTTCATGGGTTAACATCGTTTTAAATTCAACGAGTTGATGCTCTTGAGCGACCAACAGCCAATTACGTGAACGACGAACTCGTTTCAACTGACATCCACATTCCGCAGCATTCGCCATCACTTGGCTTTTATCACTCACACGATGTACAAAACTATTCAATGGGACGCTAAACATAACTCTCTGCTAATCAATCTATTCCTACCATTCAAAAGCTCTCTACCTATCTCTCAGAACTTTCTAACTGTCACTCAATTAAAACCGTACGTAGGATTACACAGACACAAAAAAACCGCCAGTAATGCACTAAGCAGCCTCGCGGTTTTTCGTTCTTTAGAGTCTAACGCTCGATATCAGCAGCAGCTTTTTGAAGCGCCGCTATCACAACAAGTTGAAGAAGTCAGACTTCCTCTCTTAAAGCCATCAATCGCGTCTGCTAAAGCCCTAAATGATTGCTCGATATTATCGCGTGACGTCGCGATGTTCATTCGCATGAAGTTAGGGCTTTGCGCACCAAACCAACCACCTGGGGTTAAGCCCATTTTAGCCTGTTCAAACACCACATTTTTTAGCTCTTCTTCCGAAAAATCCAAGCCTGAAAAATCAAACCACACTTGGTAAGTGCCTTGCGGCTGGAAGACTTTTAACTGAGGAATGCGCTGCTCCGCAAACTCAGTGATCCATTTCACCGTGTCTTGCAGATACACCAACAAGCCATCTAGCCACTCACCACCTTTCTCAAAGGCCGCCACGGTTGCAAACGTACTGAACGCATTACCATGGTCAAGATACATCGCCACCACATTGGTTTTGAACGCGTCAAATAACTCATTATTGTTGGTGTACACATAGCCGTTTGAGATGCTGTGCATGCCGAAAGTTTTCGCCGGAGAGCCAATCAAGGCAATGATCTTGTCGTAATCAAAGCTGGTTAAGCTCGTAAAAGCATGACCTTCAAAAATAATGTCGGAATGGACTTCGTCGCTGATGATCAGCACATCGTGACGTTTAGCGATTTCGATAACTTGTTCAATCTCTTGAGGTGTCCATACTCGCCCAGTCGGGTTGTGCGGATTGCAGAAAATCATCGTCTTCACTTGTTGTTCGATGATCTGTTGCTCCATACCATCAAAATCAATCTGATAACGCTGTCCGTCATTAATCAACGGGCTATTCACGACCTGACGGCCTGCCTTATTCACCAAATTAGCAAACTGATGGTAAGCCGGCGTATGAATAAGCACACCATCACCCTCATTAGTAAACTGGCGCAGTAACAACGCGATGCCCGGTAACACTCCCGGAACCTGAACGAACTTGTCAGAAGACAGGCTTAAACCATGACGCTTTGAATACCATTGAGACAGCGCCTCAAACACTGCCTGTTCATTGAATTCATACGAGTATACTCCACGCTCAACTAAGCGATTCAGCTCTTGAGTGATCGGTTCCGCCACCTGAAAATCCATATCGGCAACCCAGTAAGGAAATACATCGGTGGTGTTGTAAATGCTCTCAAGCATCTCTGGTTTGCTTTTGATAAATGCATTTTCACCGTAATTCGATGCACTGTTAAACGCTGTCATGGAGGTGTCCTCAAATAGTGTGTTCGGTCTTTTTGCAATCAACTGGATTGCATGAATACCCTTAAGACGATAGCGAGATAAAAAGGACGAAGCTTTTAAAGAAATCTTGTGATTGTTTTAAATTAATCTCTCATCTCGACCACAATCTCTGTTTTTACTGAGTTCGCGATAAAGCAGTTTTTGTGTGCCAAGTGATGCAGTTTGTCGAGCTGCTTGGCGGTGGGCTTTTTGGTACCTAAAAACACAATCTTAGGGCGCAGAGTCACCTTAGTGACAGACGAACGACCAGATTCATCTTCTTCCAGCACACCGACGGCATCATCGACATAAGAGTCGATCACGTACTTCTGCTTTGCGGCAATGCCCAAAAAGGTCAGCATATGACAGCTAGAAAGTGCCGCGATAAACGCTTCTTCTGGGTCGACATTCGCTTCCACCGACAACGGCAGTGGCACAACATGTGGAGAGGACGAAGCAGGCACAGTGACACCACCATCGAACTCCCATGTATGACCGCGACTGTATTGATTGTCGCTAAAGACTTCATCTTCTGCTTTTTTCCAGCGAATGATCGCTCCATATTCAGACATAATTCCTTCCCTTTTTAATGCTCAATAAATTAACGATCAGCTGGATGATTGACACCATCATTAGTCACCACATCACCAATATCAAAAGGGTTTACCCCTTCCAAACAGCCGATGTTAAAACCGTATTCATTTGGGCTAGAACGGCGTTGATGATGGGTATAGATGCCGCAGTTTGAGCAGAAGTAATGCTTCGCAGTATTGGTATTGAATTGATAAAGCTTGAGATGCTCCGCACCTTTAAGGATCTTGATGCCATCCAGCGCAACAGAGCCCACAATCGCTCCCCTGCGACGACAGATAGAACAATCACAGCGGCGTGGTTTTTCTATCCCGTTAGGTAAACTGAGCTCTAGTTCAACCGCACCGCAATGGCAGGTTGCCTTGTGAAAAGGTTGGATAACGGTGTTACCGACTAATTTCATGAGCACTCCTTGTGCTGGTCACTTTTCACCCATCATATCTTGATTTGTTATTTTGGTAAAAAAATGTGTTTTCCAACAAATATATAGCGCATGTTTTCAATACATAATTTAAGCTAAATCTCGACGCTACTGACTCTACCGTTATCGACACAACGATCACCGAGTCGTATTCAAACTATTTAATCTCTTTCTACAGGGCACACCTATATGAATCTAAATCTGATTAAACACTTTCTCGCAGCCTATGATTTCAATAGTATTTCGAAAGCAGCAGAACATATGAATATGACTCAGCCATCGATGACCGCCGCGATCAAAAATTTTGAAGAGCAGAGCGGAAAAATCATGTTTTATCGCACCAGTCGTTCAATTCAACCGACAGAAGATGCGCATTATCTTGCTGAGCAATGTCGAGAAATATTAGGTCGCCTCGACTCAGTATTTAAAGAAGAGAGAAAACTAAAAATCTGCTGCCCAGAAGTGATCATGCAGGCACTTCCTGGCTATGAAGGGGTCTACTTTGTTGAAACTCCCGCCATTGAATACAGTATTTTAGATAAACTAAGAACCGGAGAGGTGGATATTGTTGTCGACGATATCTCTGTTACTGATCACTCCTTTATTGTTGAATCGATCGGCTCTCAAAAGCTCGCACTCGCATGCCGTAAAGACCACCCAACAATTGGCGATAGCATCTCTCTTGAGCAGTTCAAAAACGCCGAGCACATCATGCTGCGCCTAAAAGACAAAAACGTAAGCGCGCTAGAAACCCGAACTGAAGAAGCATTTGATCGTAACGTGGTTCGAGAAGTTTCCGGCCAATCGAATCTACTGTTGAATGCCCGTAATTCAGACGCCGTGTGCATTGTCAGTGAATCCATGTTTGATTTAGCAGAAGAGCTAGGGCTAAAAGTTCTAGAACCACCATTTACGCTGCGTGACTACGAAATGAAAATGATTTATCACAAACGTAGTATTCAAGATCAGCGACATGCTCAAGTTCGAGAGCACATCAAAAAGCATCTAACAACACCCTCAAAAAAATAAATAAAAACTATGCAATAAATGATAAATCGTAATTAATGGCAATATGTTTCACTTTGTATAGATAAAATCTATGCTTTTTATAGCTACTACCCAATGGTTCGCCGCTTAAGAACTGCCTAAGATATCGTCATCAACGAGGCACATTACACAACCTCGTATCCTTCAACTTTTGAAGAATGACGAAACAGGATGGATTCTGAGTCTGATTCATACGAAATACAGAACCAGGGTAACACTATGAAAAAAACCATTATTGCTCTCTCAATTTTAGCGTCTTGCAATGTGATGGCTCACTCTCATCATGCATCAGAACGTTTAACTCACGGCGACCATGACCACTCATTCGATATGAGCGAGTACGACGTCGTACTTTCTAATAACTATGACCCGTTTGCTAATGGTATTGAGTTCCTCTCTCCAACCATGTCTGCTGAGCAGCAAAGTTACTTTCCTTTGTCTGAAAATGCCTCGACAAAACTAGCAGGATCATTCCCAGAAATAATTTGGCGAGGTGAACCTCTATTCACGCCTGAGTACAACAAAGAAAACATGGAAAAGGCTTTGCAAGAAGGTAAAATTCATCCTGAGCTAGCAGCTATGGAAGAAGCAATGACCAACCCTGTGATCTTTAAGTTATCAGACCGCATGTACAACGCATTTGGTTTTGAAGGCGCTTCGATCACCTTCCTTCAAGGTGACAAAGGACTGATCATTATCGACGCTGGTTCAACGGCTGAAACTGGTGAAGCCATGCTGTCAGCTTACCGTGAAGCGACTGGGGACGAGCGTGAAGTTCATACGATTTTCTATACTCACCACCACCCAGATCAATGGGCAGGAACCGAGGGGTTAGCAACGCGAGAAGACTTCGAATCAGGCAAAATTAATGTCATCGCTCATGTTGATTTCCAAAAGAAAATGAATGAAGAGTCTGGTATTTATCTTAATCAACAGTCGATTCGAACCGCGTATGCATTTGGTGCCTTTATCCCTCATAACAATGACTACGATAAAGGGGTAAACCAAGGCGTTGGCTACCCAGCAGACATCGTGATGCAATCGCAAAACAAATCCTTCTTCGCGCCCAATATCTTAGTTGACGATCTGATGATCATGAAGGTAGATGGCCTTACACTGGAGTTTTTCCACACACCTGGTGAAGCGCCAGATGGTGTTGCACTCTACGTACATGAAACGGGAGACATGGTAGGTGGCGATACCATTCAAGGTGAAACCATTCCAAATCTCTACACCATTCGTGGTGCTGAGTACCGTGACGGCCTTGAGTGGGCAGATTCTATAGACCGCATGCGCCGCTATCAGCCAAAAACGCTTTCACTACACCACGGCCGTTCTGCAGTCAGCCAAGAGCGTGTTGAAGATGTAATGAAAGCCTACGCGGATTCACTGCGCTACATGCAAGATCAAACGGTTCGCCATATCAACAAAGGCTATACCATGCATGAGCTTTCGGACAGCATTCGCCTTCCAGAAGAACTCAAGGATCATGACTACTTGCGCCCGCTGCGTGGCTCAGAATATCAAAATGTTGCCAATATCTATGCAGGCAATGTTGGTTGGTTCAATGGTGATGCCAGTGAGTTTGCTAAGCCACCACACAAGGACATGGCGCAACTGTATGTTGATATGATGGGTGGCCCAGACGCCATTAAAAAGGCCGCTGACCGCATGATCGAAAAACAACAGTACGGTGAAGCGATGCAGATCCTAACGCATGTTATCCGCGTCGATCACAGCGATATGTATGCTCGTGGACAAAAAGCCGTTGCACTAGAGCGTTGGGGCTGGGAACAATCGACTCCGGGTTGGCGTCACTGGGCACTCACAGGTGCAGCAGAGCTTCGCGGAGAATTAGATGGTGTGCTCGATACAATGAACTTCTTCGGCGATGCCAGCAAGTTCGTTGAGGCACCAACTGATGACGTGATGTCACTGATTCCAACTCGCCTCATAGCGGAGCAACTGAACACCAACGAAACGCACGTTATCAACCTTGTCGTAGATGGAAGCCCATACCTTGTGAACGTGTCTAACCGCACGATGGCTGTCGACAATGGTTTTAGTTCTGAGAGCGCCGATCTCACCGTCGAGATGTCAAAACAAGACCTTGTTCATTTATTCCTAGTCAAAGACATCAATGTTGAAGAATCAACGGCGAAGGCAACCAAGGGTGATATCAAGCAACTTCAACGTTTGGTTGATTTAATTGATACCTTCTCTCCGTTCTACCTACACCTTCGTTAACCCCAACAAATAACCCGTGCCTCATTCATTTGAGGCACGATAAGAGGTTCTCATGATAGACAAAGATACCTTTATCCCAAGAGCGTTAGCGATTGCCATCGTTGTATTTCTCTTCTTTTCGTAAATTGGAAATCAACAACTCGAATTGACGCAATCTCCAAACCGCTCAAACAAGAAATCAAGAAACAACCGGATACGTTTAGGCTGATACTTTTTGCTGATGTACACCACATTCAAATCGGCACTCGACACCGACATCGCGGTATTGAAGTTCTTCATGTAGCCATTGAGTAGCGTCACAAGGCGTTGGTTATTGATGTCGTCTTGCACATCCAGCACCGATTTAAGGGCAATGCCCTCGCCTTTTAATGCCCAGTAGCGAATCACTTCGCCATCGTCTGAGAATCGCTTTGGAACAACGGTAATCGACTTCTTCATATCATGATCTTGGAAGTGCCATGTCTTGAGCTCTTCATTACTGCGCAGCATGGCTAAACAGTCGTGATCAACCAAATCTTGTGGTGTTAACGGTGTTCCATGCTTGGCAAGATATTCAGGAGAAGCACACAGCACACGTCGGCTTGGCGACAAGCGTCTGGATATCAAACTGCTGTCGACCAATTCACCATAACGGACCACGATGTCCATGCCAGATTCAGCAATGTTCGAGAGGTTATCGTTCAAGTAGAGGTAAGGGATCACATCGGGATATTGCTGACAGAACTCAGAGAGAATAGGAAGAATGTACTGTTTTCCGATGTCTTTCGGCGCGGCGATTTTGAGTGGACCTTTGACCTCTTTGACACCATTTTGGATCAGGTTTTCGGCCTCACTGACATTATCTAATATCTCCAGACACGCCTTGTGATACAGCTCGCCAGAGTCGGTCAAAGACACATGGCGCGTGCTTCGATTCAACAACTTCACACCATATCGCTCTTCCAGTGCCTGAAGCCTTGCTGTCATGGTCGCAGGCGATAAACCCAGTTCACGCCCCGCCGCCGCTAACCCGTGATGCTTAACAATACTGACGAACATCGCCATATCTGAAAACTTATCCATACGATTCTCGCTTCCGCCTCTTCGTCTTACTTCTCGATCTTAATGCTCGATCTCAACACTTAACCACATTATTCAGATTATCAGAATAATGAATTTGTATTTTAGCCAATTATCAAATTTAGTCGAATACATATAATGACAAACATCAACAGAACAACGCAGGAATTCAGAGCATGACTAACGAATCGACTAATCAAGAGCAACACACTTTCGTCATCATTGGTGGCACATCAGGCATCGGTAAGGCACTCGCGATGAAATTGAGAAACGAAAACAACACAGTGCACGTCGCTAGCCGACATACAGGCCTTGATATCAGCAATGAAAAGTCAATTTGTGAATACTTCGAATCGATTGGCGTATTTGACCACTTAATCGTAACGGCTGGCTCCTCCGCTCCCGCAGGAAAAGTAACAGACGTCGCAACCGCAGACGCTAAGACAGCTTTTGACACTAAGTTTTGGGGCAGCGTAAACGTAGCCAAACATGCCGCTCGTTACATGACACCAAATGGGTCTATCACGTTCACAACTGGCATGTTGTCACGCAAGGTTGTGGTTGGCACTTACGTAAAAACCGCCATCAACGCCGCGCTAGAAAGCGTAACCAAAATACTGGCGAAAGAGCTATCACCCATTCGCGTCAATGCCGTTAGCCCCGGCCTGACCATGACGGAAGCCTACAAAAACATGGACGATTCCGCTCGTGCAAGCATGTACGACAACGCCAAAAACAACCTACCCGCAGGTAAGGTTGGCGAGCCTTCAGAGGTGGCTATGGGTTACCTATTCTCGATTAATAACCCATACGTAACAGGGTCAATCATCGACATCGATGGTGGCGCTCTACTCGGCTAAACCCCCGCAAAGACACAAAGAACATCGTTAGGGCGTTTATCTCAACGTCCTAACAAACAAGAATTTACATAGGTAGCTCATCATGAAATCAAAAGCCATGACACAAGAAAAGATGCCATTCCAAGTTTGGATACTGACACTCGCAGCATTTGCAATCGGCACCGCTGAGTTTGTTATCGCAGGCATTCTTCCACAGATCGCTACATCACTTTCAATCACAGAAGGCCAAGCTGGCTACCTTATCAGTGCTTACGCGTTGGCTATCGTTATCGGCGGCCCGATCTTAACCATCTACCTGGCGCGCTTTAATAAGAAGATGGTGCTGATTGGCTTAATGGCACTATTCATCATCGGGAACGTCTTATCCGCCTTAGCGCCAAGCTATCCATTACTGCTGGCGAGTCGTGTTATCGCAGGCTTAGTGCAAGGCCCTTTCTATGGCATCGGTGCGGTTGTTGCGACCAACTTAGTGTCTGAAAAAATGGCAGGCCGCGCGGTTGGTCAGATGTTCGCAGGCTTAACGCTCGCTAACGTTCTTGGTGTTCCAGCGGGTACATGGGTTAGCTTGCAATTCGGCTGGCACACCACCTTCTTCACAGTAGCAGCACTTGGCACCATCGCAATGATTTCAATCCTGACATCGATTAAATCGACCGGTCACAGTGAAGCGAAAGACATCAAAACTCAGCTTATGGCGTTCAAAAATCCAATGCTGCTGATCAGCTTGGCAATCACCGCTTTTGCTTGGTCTGGCTTCATGACGCTTTACGGATACCTTGCGCCAATCGCTATGCACATCACCGGTTACGGTCAAGAGTCTGTTACTTGGATCTTAGTGGTTGTTGGTGTCGGCTTAATCATCGGTAACACCTTGGGCGGCCGCACTTCTGACAAAGATTTAGGCAAAGCATCGATGTTTTGGGCTATCGCGATGATCGTTTCATTAGTAGTGGTTGGCCTTGTTGTAGACAACAAAATCCTATTCGTTGCAGCGGCATTTGTCTTTGGTATTGCATCATTTGCGAACGTTCCTGCCATGCAACTTCGAGTGATGAACAACGGTGGTGAAGGCCAAGAGCTAGCAGCAACCGCGAATATCTCAGCGTTTAACTTAGCCAATGCCTTTGGTGGATTCCTTGGCGGCATGGTTCTCGACAGCCAACTAGGCGCAGGCATGATTCCATTCGCAGCCGTTGTTGTCCCAGTGATTGGTTTGCTGCTTATCGCCAAAGCCAACCGAGCGGGCAAGCCACAAAGCAACTCTATTTTCAGCCCAGCAGAAAGCAAATAACGCGGCTATAGCCCCAATAAAAAACGAAAAATCACAGCATTAAAACAAGGTAGAAACCATGAACAAATTATTCGAAGCATCAGAACTGAAAGGCCTAGAACTGCAAAATCGCGTGGTTATGGCACCCATGACACGCGCTCGTACTAGCCAACCTGGAAACGTGCCAAACGACATGATGGCAACCTATTACCAACAACGCGCAAGTGCAGGGCTTATCATCACTGAAGCGACCCAAATTTCAGATGACTCTCAGGGTTACTCATTCACACCCGGCGTTTATACCGATGCACAAATCGAAGGTTGGAAGTCAGTAACAACAGCAGCCAAAGAGCAAGGTGCCGCGATATTCTGCCAACTATGGCACGTAGGCAGAGTATCACACCCTACCTTTCAAAAAGGCGAGTTGCCGATTGCCCCTTCAGCGCTGGCACCAATCGAAACGCAGGTTTGGATCTCTGATGAAAATGGTAACGGCAACATGGTGGATTGCATCCAACCAAGAGAGATGACCCAAGCAGACATCGATCGTGTTGTTCAAGATTTTGCTAACTCAGCGAAAAAAGCGGTCGAGGCAGGGTTCAACGGAGTGGAAATCCACGGTTGTAAAGGGACTATTGATATGAACAATCTGTGTTATAGGGTGTTATACGTGGGGA